>CAZLBJ010000255.1:0-15716 GCA_964557755.1 uncultured Thermoanaerobaculia bacterium | reverse complement strand
CGTCCACGGGCGCGATCATACTACCGCCCCACTTCCGCCCGTCTCCTCCACCCCCGGCGCCGCCTCCGCGCCGGCGCCCGCCCTTCGCGGTGAAGGAATTCCGCGGCCGGCGGCGGCTGCCGCGAGGGAAGGTATGATCTTGCCGACGATGGCCGACACATCCCGCACATCCGGCGCCGGCGGCCGCTGGGCGCTGACGCCGGAGGCGCTCGACGGCCTCCTCGCCCTGCTCGCCGCGGACCGCGAGGAGGCCGGCCGCAAGTACGAGGACATCCGCCGCCGCCTGCTGCGCATCTTCGAGTGGCGCGGCTGCCCATACCCGGAGGAGCTGGTCGACGAGACGATGAACCGCGTCGCCCACAAGGCCGCCGACGGCCTCGAGCTGCGCTCCGCCGACCCCTTCCGCTACGTCTGCGGCGTCGCCCAGCTCGTCTTCAAGGAGGTGCTGCGCGAGCAGCGCAAGAGGCAGGACGCGATGGCGGAGATACGGCGCAGCGAGCCGCCGCCGGCCGGCGAACCCGAGGCGGACGACGAGCGGCTCGACTGCCTGCGCCGCTGCCTCGGCGAGCTGTCCGCCGACAACCGCGAGCTGATCGTGCGGTACTACTCGGGCGACGGCGGGCGCCGCATCCGCAACCGCCGCAAGCTCGCCGACCACCTGGGCGTCGCCCTGAACGCGCTGCGCATCCGCGCCTTCCGTTTGCGCGGACGCCTGGAAGAGTGTGTCCTCGAATGCGCCGGCGCGAAATGAAACCGTGTGCGGGGACACCCCCGTGTGAAGGCCCGGACCGCACCCCGCGTAACCGGGCTTCGTACCAGGGGGACCGAGCGCCATGACCGACACCGAGACCGGCCGCGACCTGCGCCGCTACCTGCTGGGCCGCCTGCCCGAGCCCGAGAGCGACGCGCTGGAGGTGGGGCTGCTGGCCGACGGGGACGCCTTCGACGCCATGCAGGCGGCGGAGGACGACCTGATCGACGACTACGCGCGCGGCGCCCTCGGGCCGGCCGACCGCGAGGCCTTCGAGGCCAACTTCCTGCCGCGCGGTGGGATGGCCGGGCGCGTCGCCTTCGCCCGCGGCCTCGGCACCGCCGTCGCCGAGCACCCCGCGCCGGCCGCCCGGCCGTGGAGCGAGCGCCTCGCCGGCTGGCTCGGCGGCCTGATGCCGGCGCCGGCGCTGCGCCTGGCGGCGGCCGCCGCCGTCCTGGTGCTGGCGGTGGCCGCCGGCTGGTCGGCGTGGCAGACCGCCGAGCTGCGCCGCCAGGTGGCCGATCTCGAGGCTTCGCAGGGCGAGCTGGCCGGCGAGCGCGCCGAGCTCGCCCGCCGCGAAAGTGCGCTGCGCGACGAGCTGGCCGCGGCGCACCGCACCGCCGCCGAGCTGGCGCGCGGGGAGGGCACCGGCGGCGAGCTGGTCGCCGCCGCGCGCCGCATCGAGGAGCTCGAGGGCGAAGTGCAGAGCCTGCGCCGCCTGCCGCCGCCGCGCCGCGGCGAGGTGGCGGTGAGCTTCCTCCTGGCGCTCGCCACCCGCGGCTCGGGCGTCCCCGAGCTGGCGGTGCCGGCCGCCGCCGACACCGTCACCCTGCAGCTCCAGACGCTGGACGCCGGCTTCTACGACCGCTTCCAGGTGCGCGTCGCCGGCCCCGGCGGCGTCGAGGCGTGGAGCCGCGGCGGCCTCGCCGCCGCCGCCGGCACGGTGGACGTCGAGCGGCCGGCCGCGGTCCTCGCCCCCGGCCGCCACGCGGTCCGGCTCGAGGGCCGCGACGCCGGCGCCGCCGAGCTCGTCGGCGCCTACCCGATCGACATCCGGCGCCCCTGACGCCGGTCGCCGCGGGACGGCGAATCCCCCGGGCGGGAGGCCGGCGGCCGGCCCCCCGCCCCTTTTTCGTTCCCCGCATGTAACGGATCGGCGCCGGCCGCCACCTTGTTGCAGAGACGGGGAGCAGCCCCTCACCGCCCCGTCTCCGGAGGCAACCTGGACATGGAGACGGTGCTGACGATCGACACTCTGAACGCGGGACGGCTCGCCGCAGACGCGGCGGGGCGTGGCGCGGCCCGGGTGCCGGACGCCGGCCTCTCCGCCGCCGGTCTCCTCTTCCCGGCGGTGTCCTGGTCCCTCCCCGGGGAGTGGCCGCGCCGGGGCGCCGCCGCGTGCGACGCTCCGACCCGCGCCCTCCCCGGGCCGTGCCGCATCGTCCGCGCCGAGCCGCCGCCGGACCTCTTCCGCGGCTGGCGGCGCTACGCCGACCCGGAGCTGGTGGGCATCGGCGGCATGGGCCGCGTCTACCGCGCCCGCGAGCCGCGCGACGGCCGCGCGGTGGCGCTCAAGTTCCTGGTCGAGGGGCGCACCCGTCCGCACGCGCTGCGCGAGGCGCGCCTGCAGGCCCGCGTCCGCCATCCCAACGTGCTGCCGGTGCTCGACCTCGGCACGCTGCACGGCTACCCGTGGTTCGCCATGCCCTACCTCGAGGCGCGGACGCTCAAGTCGCTGCGCGCGGAGCTCGACCTGCCGGGCGCCGTGGCGCTGATGGCCGAGGTGGCGCGCACCGTCCACGCCGTCCACCTCCACGGCGTCGTGCACTGCGACCTCAACCCGCGCAACGTCCTGGTCTCCGGCACGCCGGGCGGCGCGCTGCGGCCGTGGGTGATCGACTTCGGCATCGCCCAGGAGGCGGCGCGGCCGCGGCTCGAGGACCCGGCGCGGGTGGTGGGGACGCCGTCGTACATGGCGCCGGAGCAGGCGCTCGGCCGCCACCGCTCGATCGACCCCCGCACCGACGTCTACGCCCTCGGCGCCACCCTCTACGAGCTCGCCACCGGCCGCCGCCCCTTCGCGGCCGCGACCTGCGAGGCGGTGCTCACCAAGGCGATCCGCGAGGAGCCGCAGCCCATCCACGAGCTCAACGCCGACGTCCCCGAGCGCCTCGAGCGCATCGTCCTGCGCTGCCTGGAGAAGCACCAGGACGACCGCTACCCGGACGCCGAGCACCTCGCCGCCGAGCTCGAAGGCTGCCTCGGCGGCTGCTGAACCCCCCCAATCCCTCGGAACCCCTCGCGTTGACGCTCCCCGGGGCCGCTGCTATCCTGCCCCGCAGCTTCACCGGAAAACGAGGAGGTCCTGCATGTTCAACCGCCTGGCCACCCTGGTACGAGGCTTCCTGAGCCTGTTCATCTCCGGCCTGGAGAAGGGCAACCCGCGGGCGCTGATCGAGGCCGAGAAGGAGAACCTGCGCAGCCAGATCTCGCGCTTCAACGACAGCCTGGCGAGCCACGCGGCCTTCGTCGAGCGCCTGATGCGCCAGGTCAAGAACCAGGAGGGCCAGGAGCGCGAGCTCGCCGCCAAGGCGGCGGCCCACCTGAAGGCCGGCAACCGGCAGGCCGCCGGCCAGTACGCCCTGCAGCTGCGCACCGTCAAGGAGCAGCTCGAGGAGAACCGCCTGCAGCTCGAGGCCGCCGACGAGACGTTCAAGAAGCTGGTCAAGTCGCGCGACGTGGCGGTGCGCGAAGCGAAGGTGAAGATCGAGTCGCTCAAGCGCCTGCTCACCGAGACCGAGATGATGGAGGCGCAGGCCGAGCTGCAGGAGATGGCGCAGGGCATGATCGGCGAGATCGGCGGCTCCGGCGACACCTTGAACCGGGTCGAGGAGTATCTCACCGAGCGGCGCGACAAGGCGGCCGGGCGGGCGCGGGTCGCCGCCACCGCCATCGACACCAGCGGGGTCGAGCTCAAGGAGGCCGAGCAGCAGGCGATGGCCGACCAGGCGCTGGTCGAGTTCGCCGCCGCCTACGGCATGGAGCTCGAGGCCGAGGCGGCGCCGGCCGCCGACGACGAGGTGCCGCCGCCGCCGCTCAAGGAGATGGGACCGCAGCTCGGCGAGGGCTGATCCGGCAACCCCGCGCCGCCGCCGTGCCGCGCGGGGGGCCGTACCCGGACGTTTCCGCCGTACCGTCATCGATTCCACGGAGGAGCTTTCCATGGCAGACCAGGTCGGACCGACCAAGCTGGGCAGGGTGGTCCTCGTACTCTTCGTCCTCCTGCTCGTCGCCGGCGCCGCGTACTACTTCCGCGACATGCTGGCGCCGTCCGGGCGCGACACCGGCGAAGTCGACCTCGACGCCCTGCGCGGCAAGGTCGAGGCGCCGGACACCGCCGGCATCACCACCGTCAACGAGTACGCCTACGTGCCGGCCGAGCGGCTGCCGGCGGTGCAGGGCGTGTCGAGCTACCGCTGGGACGACACCGAGAAGGTGGTCGACTTCCCGATCAACGTGTGGATCGGCTGGCTGCCGATCGTCGCCGCCAACGGCGGCTTCGGCCCCAGCGAGGAGTCGATCTTCTTCCGCGACCACGGCTTCAAGGTCAACCTGCGGCTGATCGACGACCCGGTGGTGGCGCGCGACGCCTTCGCTTCCGGCGACAGCCACGTGCTGTGGGGCACCCTCGACATGATGGTGCTGTTCGCGCCCGAGCTGATGAAGGACTCGCGCACCGCGCCGCGCATCGTGCAGCAGGTCGACTGGTCGAACGGCGGCGACGGCATCGTGGTGCGCGGCGACGTCCAGTCGGTGCAGGACCTGCGCGGCAAGTCGGTGGTCTACGCGCAGAACAGCCCGTCGCAGTACCTCCTCAACAACCTGCTGATCAACGCCGGCGTGCAGCCCGGCGAGGTCGAGCACCGCTACACCGCCACCGCCTTCGAGGCGGCCACGGCGTTCGTCTCCGACAAGTCGATCGACGCCTGCGTCTCCTGGGCGCCGGACATCTACAACATCCCGGAGCGCGTCCCCGGCACCCGCATCCTCACCACCACGGCGGAGGCCAACAAGCTGATCGCCGACGTGTGGGCGGTGCGCGCCGACTTCGCCAAGGACCACCCGGACATCGTCGCCGGCCTCGTCGAGGGCATCTTCAAGGCCATGGAGGAGCTCAAGAGCGACACCTTCCGCGCCCAGGCCCACCAGTGGATGGCCGACGGCTACGGCATGGCGCTGGGCGAGGTGCAGGGGATGGCGGCCGACGCCCACACCACCAACTTCGCCGAGAACAAGTCGTTCTTCCTCAACCAGAACGAGCCCGCCAACTTCGAGCGCACGTGGAAGAACGTGTCGTTCGTCTACCGCGAGCTGGGGCTGATCGACTCGCCGGTGCCGTTCGACTCGGTGATGGACTTCAGCTACATCCAGCAGCTCGACGCCGCCGGCACCTTCGCCGGCCAGCAGGACGAGTACCGCACCACCTTCGTGCCGACGACCTACTCGACGGTGCGCGCCGAGGCGCCGATCCTCACCCAGACGATCCGCATCAACTTCTACCCCAACTCGGCGAACATCTTCGAGCCGCGGCACGACGAGCTCGGCAACGTCATCGCGGACAGCCTCTACGACCCGTCGGCGGAAGCGACGCTCGAGAAGGTGGCGCGGCTGGCCGGGCAGTACGAGCGGGCGGTGGTCGCCGTCGTCGGCCACGCCGACAGCTCGATGAAGGGCCAGGTGCCGTTCGACGAGGTCCAGAAGCTGTCGCTGGCGCGCGCCGAGGCGGTGAAGAAGGAGCTGGTCGACGACTACGGCTTCGAGCCCGACAAGTTCGTCGTCGAGGGCGAGGGCTGGAACCTGCCGGCGGACCCGGAGGACGCGGGCAACCACGCCCTCAACCGGCGGGTGACGATCTCCGTCTACCCGCCCGAGGCGCAGTAGGAGGAGCCGCGGCGATGTTCTGGCACCGGCGGCGGCGGCGCGCGGCCGCGGAGGCGCCCGCCGCCCCGCCGCCGCCGCGGGACGTCTTCGCCAACGTCGAGGGCGAGGTGGCCGCGGCGGCCGGGGAGGCCGGGGAGGACGGCCCGCGGCCCCACCTCGAGGCGCACGGCGACGCCGCCGAGGCGCTGTCGCGCAACGCCGCCCTCGGCGGCTGGCTGCGCATCCGCGAAGAGGTGCCTGCGTGGCTCGCCTGGCTGCTCGGCCTGGTGCCGATCGCCGGCCTCCTCGCGCTGTGGTGGCTGGTCACCGCCGGCGCCACGCCGGAGTCGCGCCTCATCTCCCCCACCATCCTGCCGAGCCCGCTCGAGGTGGTGCGCTCGTTCCCCTCGCTGTGGTTCGACCGCGCGCTGACCCGCAACCTGGTGATCTCGCTCACCCGCGTCGCCGCCGGCTTCGGCGTGGCGGTCGCCATCGCCTTTCCGCTCGGGCTGACCATGGGCTCGTTCAGCAAGGTCAAGGCGATGTTCAACCCGCTGGCGGTGTTCGGCGCCTACCTGCCGATCCCCGCCCTGGTGCCGCTCACCCTGTCGCTGTTCGGCACCGGCGAGGAGCAGAAGGTGGCGTTCCTCGCCATGGCGTTCGTCATCTACCTGCTGCCGCTGGTGGTCTCCGCCGTCGACCAGGTGGACCAGGTGTACCTCAAGACCGCCTACACGCTGGGCGCGACGCGCTGGCAGGTGGTGTGGCGGGTGCTGCTCGGCGTGTCGTGGCCGGACATCTTCCACGCCCTGCGGCTCGGCTTCGGCATCGGCTGGAGCTACATCATCCTCGCCGAGATGGTCGACATCGGGCGTGGACTGGGCGGCATCATCATCATCTCGCAGCGGCGCGGACCGCGCGAGCACATCTACCTGGTGCTGCTGGTCATCGTCGCCGTCGCCTTCCTCACCGACCGCGTCTGGGCGTGGGCCGGGCGGCGGCTGTTCCCCTACCGCCACGGGGTGGTGCGGTGATCGAGCCGGCCTGGGAGAGCTCCCTGCCGGCGACGCCGCTGCCGGCGCTGCCGCCGATCGTCGAGTTCGAGGGCGTGGAGAAGACCTTCCACGCCGGCACACGCCACGCTTTCACCGCCATCCGCGACGTCAGCTTCCGCATCGAGGACCGCCCCGGCAGCGGCGAGTTCGTCGCCATCGTCGGCCCCTCGGGCTGCGGCAAGTCGACCATCCTCAACCTGATCCAGGGCTTCCCGGACGTCTATCCGCCGACCCGCGGCAGCGTGCGGGTGCACGGCCGCCCGGTCGTCGGGCCGGGGCGCGACCGCGGCATGATCTTCCAGAAGTACAGCTCGTTCCCGCACCTCACCGTGCTCGACAACGTGCGCTTCGGCCTCGACATCAACCGCCGCGAGCTCGGGCTGACGCGCGCCGACCGCCGCCACCGGGCGCTGGAGATGATCCAGCGCGTCGGCCTCGGCGGCCACGAGCACAAGTACCCGCACCAGCTCTCCGGCGGCCAGCAGCAGCGCGTCGCCATCGCCCGCAGCCTGGTGCTCAAGCCGCGCATCCTGCTGATGGACGAGCCGTTCTCCGCCCTCGACGAGCCGACGCGCTACGAGATGCAGCGGCTGATCACCGAGCTGTGGCACGACGTCGAGGCCACCGTCTTCCTGGTCACCCACTCGCTGTCCGAGGCCGTCTACCTCGGCGACCGGCTGTGGATCATGACCCGCGGCCCGGGGCGCATCGGCGCCGTTTTCGACGACATCCTGCCGCCGCGCCGCGACAGCGACCCGCTGCTGGTGCAGGAGGGCGCCGCCTTCAAGGAGGTGGTGGGCGAAGTGGCCCGCACCTTCAACCGCCTCGAGGCGGAGGGCGCCTGATGGCGCCGCCCCCGCTCTCCTACTGGGACTACGTGCGGGCGGCCTTCATCCAACGCGTGCGGGTGCCCGGCCTCGGCGCCCTGCCGGCGAACGTCATGGGCCTCGCCGCCTTCGCCGTGCTCGGCCTCGCCAACCCCGGCTTCTGGCTGCTCGGCGCCGCCGGCGAGCTCGCCTACCTCGGCTGGCTATCGGGCAGCCCGCGCTTCCAGAAGCTGGTGCAGGGGACGCGGCTGGCGGCGGCCCAGGAGGGCTGGGACGAGCGCGTCCGCCGCCTCGCCGACAGCCTCGACGCCAAGAGCCGGCGGCGCTACCAGGCCCTGCTCGCCGACTGCCGGCGGGCGGTCGGCATCTCGGAGTCCCTCGACGGCCCGCTCACCGCCGACGCGCAGGTGGCCGGCGTGCGCTCGGCGAGCCTCAACCAGCTGCTGTGGATCTTCCTCCGCCTGCTGCGCTCCCGCGAGCTGATCCGCGACAACCTCGCCAGCGTCGACCGCAAGGCGCTGGCCGGCGAGATCGAGGCGCTGGAAGCGCGCCTCGCCGAGGTCGACCGCGGGCACGACGCGGCGCTCGCCCGCTCGCTCGAGGGGACGCTCGAGATCCAGCGCAAGCGGCTCGCCAACCTCGACCGCGCCGCGAGCCACCTCGGGCTCCTCGAGTCGGAGCTCGACCGCATCGAGCGCCACGTCGAGCTGATCCGCGAGGAGGCGGCGGTGTCCGGCAAGACCGAGGTGCTGAGCGACCGCCTCGACGCGGTGACCAGCGCCATGTCCGAGACCCAGCGCTGGATGAGCGAGCACGCCGAGTTCCTGAGCGCCCTGGGTGGCACCGAGCTGGCGGAGGAGGTCGCCGAGCTGCCGAGCACCCTGCCGCTCGCCGAGGAGGAGGAGCAGGCATGAGCGCCGCGCTGCCCGCCTGGGCCGAGGAGGTGCGGCGCGCCTTCCGCAGCGGCACGGCCAGCCAGTTCGTGCTCTACGGCAACGTCTTCGACCTGGTACCGGCGCCGCCGGCCGGCGAGGCGGCGGGCGGCGGCGAGGCGGCGGGCGAGGCGGCAGTGGGCGAGACGGGCGAGCCGGTCCTGGGCGAAGCGGCCGCGGGCGTCCGCTACTTGCCGCTGCGCCGCTTCCTCACCGAGGTGATGCTCGAGCCGTTCGACGCCGTCGTCCACTTCGACGCCGGCCGCGGCATCCGGCCGGTCAAGGGCGGCGACCACTTCCACGGCTTCCTGCGCGCTTTCGACGCCTTCCGCGGCACCGCCTGGGCGGGCCTCGCCGAGGGCGGCGGCGAGGCGCCGCTCGACCTCGCCAACCAGCTGCCGCGCGACCCGCGGCGCGCCCTCGAGCTGCTCGACCGCTTCCTGCGCGCCAGCCGCCACCGCACCCTGCCGGCGGACGAGGGCGGCGGCACCGGGGACGCCGCCGCCGCCGCGGCGCGGCGGGTGCCGGCGCCGCTGCGCGTCGCGGTGCTGGTCGACTACGCGCACTTCATCGCGCCGCAGGGCGAGGCACTGCACCTCGGCGAGCGCAGCCAGGCGCTGATCCGGCTGCTCGACTGGGCGAGCGACCCGGCGATCACCACTTCGCCGGTCGCCACCTTCCTGATCAGCGAGAACCTCGCCGACCTCAACCGGCTGCTGGTCGAGAGCCCGTACAGCGCCAAGGTGGAGATCGGCCTCCCCGCGGCCGCCGACATCCACCGCTACGTCGATCACCTGGTCGCCGGACGGCCCGAGACCGAGGCGGTGCTGGCGGCCGCCGAGGTGCCGCGCGACCAGCTCGCCGAGAAGCTCGTCGGGCTGTCGCTGGTCAACGTCCGCGGCGTCGTGCTGCGGGCGTTGGCCGGCGGCACGCCGATCACCCGCAAGTACCTGACCGCGATGAAGAAGGAGCTGATCGAGAAGGAGGTCTCCGGGCGCGTCGAGTTCGTCGAGTCGCGGCGCACGCTCGACGACGTCGCCGGCCACGCGGAGGCCAAGGCGTGGCTGCGCCAGGACGCCGAGCTGTTGCGCCGCGGCCGGCTGCGCGCCATCCCGATGGGCTACCTGCTGTGCGGCCGCATCGGCACCGGCAAGACGTTCCTCGTCGAGTGCTGGGCGGGGGAGATCGGCGTGCCGGTCGTCGAGCTCAAGAACTTCCGCGAGCGGTGGGTGGGCGCCACCGAGGGCAACCTCGAGCGCATCTTCACCATCCTGCGCGCCCTCGGCCAGGTGGTGGTGTTCATCGACGAGGCGGACCAGATGACCGGCAAGCGGGACTCCGGCAGCGGCGACTCCGGACTCTCCGGCCGCGTCTACGGCATGCTGGCGCGGCAGATGAGCGACACCACCAACCGCGGCAAGATCCTGTGGGTCTTCGCCACCAGCCGGCCGGACCTCCTGGAGGTCGACCTCAAGCGGCAGGGGCGGCTCGACGTTCACATCCCGCTGTTCCCGCCGGGCGACGCCGCCAGCCGCCACGAGCTGTTCGCCGCCATGGCACGCAAGGTCGGCATCGAGATCGCCGCCGGCGAGCTGCCGCCGCTGCCCGACGACCACCACCTCGGCGGCAACGAGATGGAGGGCATCCTGGTGCGCGCCCTGCGCACCTGGGAGACGCGGCCGGAGGACGACGCGCGCACCCTGCCCGAGGTCGTCGCCGCCGCCGTCGCCGACTTCCGCCCCTCGGCACACGGCGAGCGCCTCGAGCTGATGGACCTCCTGGCGGTCAAGGAGTGCACCGACACCCGCTTCCTCCCCGACCGCTACCGCACCCTCCCCCTCGCCGACGTCAACCGCCGCATCGAGGAGCTCAGGCTGCGCCTGGGGGAGTGACGGCGGTCACTCCTGGATGCCCCCCTCCGAAGGCTGTCAGTAAATTCACATCTTCAGAAGCCGGCCTATCCCTTCCTTTCGAGCCAAGTACGCAAACAGTCGAGCACGGCTCGTTCCGTGCCATTCATATTCCGGAAGTGGGCTAAACGGCAAAAAGTGGGTTGCGTTGAGAGCCGACCACCCTGGCAGAGGAGACGCCAATAGGTTTCTTAAAAAAATCGTATCGTTTGGAACAAATAAAGCATCCCACTCGTGATCGGTTGCCTCAAATTGAATTGATCTATGCAGAGCTTCCGCATCGCAGTCCAGCCAAGCAACCGCAAGGGGCGCGATGCTAAAAAAACTAGCTTCGAGTCCGATGGCTAGCAGTTCAATACGTTCGTCCGGGAGGCTCCGAATACCAACTTCCTGCCGCAACCCGCGCTTTACAGTATGGAAGATATCTTCGTCCTCGGAACTCATCTGCTCCTCAAAACCGACACAGAGGCGGCTGTCATAGAAATCAGGTTTCGCAGCCTTTCGTCGCAGTCCAAGCACCAAAAATTTCTGGTCACGTGTGACCAATATTGTGTGCACGCAGGCCAAGGGTGTTGGTATCTCCTCAGGTATCTCCTTGCCCAAGTAGAACTGTCGAGCAAAGGCGGTTGGAGCATCACCTCTGAAAAGCGCTCGACGGGGGCCTTCGAAGTCGAAATACCACATTTCCTCAAACTCTAGGCGGAGATGGTCCCGATCACTCAGGAATGGATCAATCTGAACTAGCGCGAGCTTCGGCTTATTGTCATCCTTGTCAGGGCGTGTCTCCTGATGCTCCTTGGCCACCCTGGCTATGTCGGAATGAAACGTGCGCGGGCCGGCAACGGATGAGATTATATCACGTCGCTGGTGTCCTTGCCACCCGGGACTTGCATACAGCACGATGAGATCGTCTATAGCGATTCGATATGAGAGCGATGTGCTGGCAAGGGTTACTTTTGCTCGGGCGTTAGGTCCAAGCCCTAATGAGGTCCATATTGTATTCAATCGAGCCTCCTCATTCTCCGGAACGCCCGTCGCGGGGACTACTCGAATTGCGTCAAGGGCGTTCACTGGATTCGCCGGGATCGGGAGCTGAGCCCAGTGGGCAATCTGTCCAGCAAATCGGACCAGGTCCGACGCGAGCTCAAGGTTCGGAGCCTGGAAAGTATTAAGAGGTTCAGGCAACTCGCCTGGCCTTAATCCGCATACGGTGATTGGAATAACTAACTTGCCCCGCCCATAGAACGCTCCGGCCTCAAAATGAATCCACCGGTTCGAGAGTGATCGTCGAGTGCATACCGCAAGCAATGCGTCGCCTTGTTGCATGTCCTGGCCAAGTCGCTCCCGCCAGTCTTCCCCAAAGTCGAATTCTGGGGAAAAGGTGATGTCGAGGCCACTCCCGAACCACCCGCGGAGTACATTTACGATTGCGGTTGCAGTCACTTCGTCTCCGGTGTCGAATGCAACGAAGAGCTTCATGTAGTCTCCTCACTACAGGGAAGGGACATCCTTGCCTTTTAAGGTTGGCTTGATCTGAGCGGCGGCGCCAACCAACCGCTCTAGCGAAGGGCTATACGAGTTCATTTCTAGGCTACCGTCTTTTCCGTGCTGCCCGCCGCCTTCGCATCTTAGGGGAACCGAGTTGAATAAGGAGACCACCGACCATCAGTAAAGACACCATTAGCCCGACAATACCCACAGCAGCCGTGAGCCACGCAAGGGCAGTGTGCTCGGCGATGGCGCTCCCCAGAACCAGGAAGACACTCGAAGCCACAATGACTGCTGCGGACACTCCAAAGGTCCTGGATAGTGCGGAAAACAGAGTTTTTCGCTCCGTCTCGACTCCGTCGCATACACTCAAGATGAGTCCCTCATCAGCTCCGTCGATCGATTCCTGGTTGACCTGCGCGATCGCGTTGCTAAAGTCACCACCCGCTAGTGACGCATAAAAGGCCTCGGGATATTGGCAAAAGCGTGCGAGCGCGGGCAACTCTCGTTCAAGCCGTCTAGCGAGGTCCGAGAGTCGCATGACGACGAATGCTGCGAGGATCGCAACAATCGCCGCTAGCGTCTGAGCGATGGTACTAAAGAGGTAGTATAGGGCAGTCTCGTCAAGCATCAAGGTTCCTCTCTCGTACTAGGCGGCCTCGAAAGCCAGCGTAGTACCTCGCCGCATATCAATTGAGTGAGCGGGCAAGTTGGCGGCAAGATGCGACGCTTACGTGTCGTATTTGTCCATCTCCTGCCCGAGCAGCCTGTTTCTCGCAGTCTAGCAGAGCCTGGAAGAAGGGGCAACGACCATACCGCCTTGGTAGTGGCTCAGTTTCAGATTCTTGGATGGACCAGGGCAACCACGTCCTCGACGGACCAGGGCCGGCGGGTTATTCCGGCTGCCACGGCGGGCGTCGTCTTGAGGGTGCCATGAGCCCGGCAGAAGTTGTAGACCATGACGCCTTTGCGTAGACGAAGGACCAAATCTCGTCGCACTGCACCCGCTTGCAGGTGAGGTGGCGCAGCACCTTGTCCTGGTAGGCGGTGCACGCCTCGCCCAGCTCGACCAGCAGCTTGGTCACCGTGTTCCGGGAGACGCCGACCATGCGGGCGGTCGAGCGGATGCTGCACCCCTCGGTGAGGGCGGCGACGATGGCGACTCGCTTCTCCGGCTTGAGGACGTTGGGCATAGTCAAATTATGCTTGAGCGGTCAGGCATTGCCAAAGAGTGTGTTGCTATGATGCGGCGTGGGTTCAAGCTAGCCAAACATGGAGCGGGCAGTGCCGCCGCATGGACATGGGAGCGGGTTCGGTTGCCGCGAATTGGAGAAGGAACTCTCGACACCGTCGTCTATCTCTACGAGACACGCCAAGACGCTGAATCTGGAGCTAGGGTTGGGGGTAGTGGCCTTCTGGTGTCTATGGGCACCCGCGATCACTGCTATGCGGTGACCGCCAGTCACGTGGCGAAAACGAGCAGGGTGATCCGAGCAAACACTTGGTCCTCTTCTCAGTATTTTGAGACAAGCGAAGCGGACTGGATTCATCACCCTGACGGCGATGATCTCGCAATCTACCACCTAGCCTTTGGCAATCCTCTGGAACACCGACTCTATGCCTTGGACGGCCGCTTCCTGTTGACTGAGGGCTTCGCTCGAGAGTTGGCTATCGGACCTGGGGACGACATCTACATGGTCGGTCGCTTCGTCAAGATCGAAGGACGCGAGCGAAACACTCCAGCAATCCGCTTCGGCCACATAGCGATGCAGCCGACAAAAATCCCGCAGGAGCAACGAGGCATAGAACAGTTGAGCTACCTCGTCGAGATGCACTCACTGCCGGGCTACAGCGGTTCGGCTGTGTTCGTGCTGATCCAGGAAGGCGACGACTACGGCTACCTACTACACCCGGCGAGGAGACATGGAGCAGGGCTCCTGCTCGGAATCGACTGGGGGCATCTGCATGATCGGGCGTCGGTGCGAAACGCTGGAGGGAAGGTGCCGGAGAAAACCTACGTCGAGGTCAACACCGGCATGGCATGCGTCGTGCCGGCCTGGAAGCTAAAGGAACTACTGGAACTTCCCGAGGTGGTCGAGCATCGGACGAAGCTCGACCGCTTGGCTGCTGCTGAGGAGGAGGAAAACGGCGCCGGAAGCCTCGACTAGTCGTTTTCTTGTTTGTGCTTCCAGCGCGCTTCGGCGGCTTTCTTGGCGATCTCTCGTCGGCGCTCTGCACTGAGTTTCTTGGCGCGCGCCGGGCCGCCCTTTTTTCCTCCAAGGCGCCCCAAGCTGACGGCTGCTGGATTCTTTTCGGGCTCCTCTGCTGTGTCGAGCGTTGCCGTCGGAGACGTCTCGTCTCGCGTCGCCTCTTGAACGATCTCCCACGCCCGTTGATTCAAGTCGGACGGCCTCTTTTTTCTTGAGCGGTCTGGCATATAACGTAGTGTAACAGAAGGCCGGGGCGGTGGGATTCCGCCCCGGCCGTGTACCGCGGGGGGCTACCGACCGGCGAGGGGTGCGGCGGGGGCGGCGTCGAGCGCGGCCTGCATGCGGGCGGTGAGCGAGTCGAGGTCCGGGAGGAGGTCGGAGACGGCCAGCGACAGCCGGGCGTCTTCCTTCCCCTCCCCTTCGCCGATCGTCTCGTGAACGGCTTGCATCTCGCTGCGGACGGCGGCGAGGTCCAGGAGGAAGGACTTCACCTCATGCTGCGTCGTGGTGCCGGTGACGGGCTCCTCGCCCCGCTTCTCCGGGCTGGTGATGAACCTCGGCGCCTCCAGCACCACAATGTACAGCAGGTCACCGAAGGTGCGAAAGGCGTCGTGCAGTTCCTGGCGCTCAAGGAACCGCAGGAACGTCTCGCGGAAGGCGTCGGACGGCTTGGTGACGGTAGACTGCGGGCGGTCAGGCATAGGGCTAGCTCCTGTGTCTGGCTAGGCTCGGCGGGGTGGTCGATCACCCCGTCGGGCCGCTTGCCGGTTTGTGATGGAGCCAGCCTAGCCCAAGCAGTCAAGCATTCGGGCCATCCATTTTCCCGGATTCAAACTGAGCCACTACCACCGCCTTAGCCTATAAAACGGCCCCGAACTGTCGTCTAATGGCATTTAGCTGTCCCCACGCGGGTGTGCCGTACCGGCGACGGCGTGCGCGTGTCGAGTACGCCGAACCTCTTCTACGATTTCGTCGCCCATGGTGAACAGCTCCGGCTAACCAATCAGACGGTCATACTCGTCGTGGGCACCGATCCAGAACCAGACGAGATCCGATCCCTGTTCCAGCGCCAGCGCACGATGGGCCGAGCCGATCCGGGCCGACCAGAATCGGCCGACCTTCTTGAGCCTCAGGGAGGGGTGCCGGGGATCCTCCTTGAGCAGCGCAAAACTTTTGTCGGCGAGGCCGCGCACTTCAGGCGGTAGCGCCTCGTAGCACCGCCAGAACTTCGGCGTCGCGTGGTGCTTCACAACTCGCGGGTGCGGCCTTCTCGCAGATCGGCCAGGGCCTCGTCGGCCAGAGCGTCCAACCGTCCCGCCGCGACATCCTCCTCGAACTGACGGTCCCACTGCGCGGCGTCGAACTCCTGAAACCACCGCCGGAACACCCTCAGGTCCTCCACCGACAGCTCCTGCACAGCGCGCTCAATCTCGTCTACCTGGGACATGCCTGAATACTACCAGCCCGAGGTTGCGCCCTACTCCTGAATCCCCCCCTCCGTCTGCGCCCTCGCGTCCAGCGCGCGCTCCAGCTCGTCGGCGGGGAGGACCTGCTTCTCTGTCGCCAGCTCGCGGACGGTGCGGCCGGTCTTCCAGGACTCCTTGGCGATCTCGGCGGCGCGGT
>CAZLBJ010000254.1:0-5049 GCA_964557755.1 uncultured Thermoanaerobaculia bacterium | reverse complement strand
GGACCCACCCCACCCCGCCACCTCCGCCGCCCCCCGCCGTTGACGTTCGACGTTGACGTTGACGTTGACCTCACCCCACCACCTCGCACCACCACCCCTTCAAATACTCGCCCTGCGGGTGCGTGATCGCCACCGGGTGGTCCGGGGCGGCGGCCAGGGGTTGCAGCAGGCGCACCCGCCTCCCCGCCTCCCCCGCGGCGGCGAAGAGGACCTGGCGGAAGAGCTTGGCGTCGACCAGGCCGGAGCAGGAGAAGGTGAGGAGGTGGCCGCCGGGGGAGAGGCGGTGGAAAGCGAGGCGGTTCAAGTCCTTGTAGGCGCGGGCGCTCTTGTCGACGTCGCCGCGGCGCCTGGCGAGCGGCGGCGGGTCGCAGATCACCAGGTCGTAGCGCTCCTCGCGCTGGCGCAGATCCTCGAAGACGTTGGCGCGCACCCACTCGGCGCGCTCGGCGGGCAGCGACGGGTTGAGCGCCAGGTGGGCACGGCCGTGGTCGATCAGCCGCGGCGAGGACTCGACGTGCAGCACCCGGGTGGCGCCGCCGCGCAGGCAGTAGAGGCCGAAGGCGCCCGCGTGGGCGAAGAGGTCCAGCACCGCGCGGCCACCGGCGAGGCGCTCGGCCAGCCGGCGGTTCTCGCGCTGGTCGCAGTAGAAGCCCGTCTTCTGGCCGCCGATCTCGGCGCGGAACGCGAGGCCCGACTCGGTGAACGGCGCCTCCGCCGGCGACTCGCCGCGCACCGGCTCGTCGTGCCGCTCGAGCCCCTCCGCGCGCCGCGCCGGCACGTCGTTCGACTGGACGATCACGCTCTCCGGGAACGCCTCGCCGAGCGCTGCGTACGCCTCGCCGCGCAGCGCCTCCAGCCCGGCGGCGGTGACCTGGCTCACCAGCACGTCGCCGAAGCGGTCGACGATCCACCCCGGCAGCCCGTCGCCCTCGGCGTTGACCACCCGGTAGCCGGTGGTCTCCGGCGGCACCACCGCCGCGCGCAGCCGCACCGCCTCGGCGAGCCGCGCCGCGAAGAAGCCGCGGTCGATCGCCGCCGCCTCGCCCTCCCCCTCGCCCTCGGCCGGCCCCGGCCCGGCGCTCCTCTCCGCCGGCCCGGTGAGCATCCGTACCCGGATCTGCGACCGCGAGCTCCAGAAGCCGGTCCCCAGGTGCTTGCCGTCCGCCCCCACCACCCGCGCCAGCGCCGCGTCCTGCGGCCCCTCCACGCGGTCGACGGCGCCCGAGAACACCCACGGATGCCCCTGCACCACCGGCCCCTCCCGCCCGCGCTTCAGGCGCACCTGCACCACTGCCGTGTCGTTGGTCATGAGCCGCATTGTACGGCCCCGAGTCCTTGCCGCGTGGTTTCACGGTCGGCTAGATTCGAGGGGATGCCCGACAGCGACGAGGTGGCTTCGCAGAGCGACGGCGAGCTGGCGCGGCGGATCGCGGCGGCCGGGGAGGTGGTGGCGCGGGAGGCGGAGGCGGAGCTGTGCCGGCGGTTCGCGCGGCGGCTGGTGTACTTCGGGCGGCGCCTGCTCGGCTCCGAGGACGCGGCGCGCGACCTCGCCCAGGAGGCGCTGCTCGTGACGCTCCAGAAGCTGCGCGCCGGGCAGGTGCGCGAGCCGGAGCGCATCGGCGCCTTCATCCTCGGGGTGGCGCGGACGCTGGCGAGCTCGCGGTGGACGCGCGAGGCGCGCAGCGCGCCGCTCGACGAGGCCGCCGAGGGCATGGTCGCGGAGTGCCTGGCGCCGCCCGACCCGATCGCCCGCGAGCGCGTCCGCCCCTGCGTCGAGGCGCTGCCGGAGAAGCACCGGGCGGTGATCCTGCTCAGCTTCTACGCCGAGCGGTCGAGCGCCGAGGTGGCGGCCTCGCTCGGGCTGACGAACAACCACGTGCGCGTGCTGCGCCACCGCGGCGTGGCGCAGCTCCGCGACTGCCTGGGCCTCGAGCTCGAGGAGGCGGCCGCGTGAGCGCCGGCTGCGAGGTCGGCCTCGAGGCGCTGCTCGACTACGCCCTCGGCGAGACGGCGGTGGAGGCGGTCGACGCCTTCGAGGACCACCTCTTCGCCTGCGGCCGCTGCGCTCGCCGGCTGGAGGAGATCGACCGCCTGCGCCGCGCCGTCGCCGGCGAGGTGCTGCGCGGCACCGTCTCCGGCAGCCTCGACGCCGCCTTCCTCGACCGCGCCCGCCGCGACGGCCTGACGCTGCGCGAGTACCGCATCGCCGAGGGCGCCACGGTGGCGTGCTCGGCGGGGCCGGAGGACCTGGTGGTCGTGCGGCTGGCGGCGGTGGGGCTGTCGGAGGCCGCCGACCTCACGGTCGACGCCACCTTCGACGACCTCGAGCGGGGCACCTCGACGCCGTTCCCGCCGCGCGAGGTCCTCGCCGACCGTGGGCTCGGGGAAGTGGTGCTGGTCTTCCCGGGCGAGCAGGTGCGCGCCTATCCGCGCTGCCGCTGGACGCTGCGGCTGCACGGCGAGTCGGCGGACGCCGGCCCGTACGTGATGGACCACACGCCCTGAGCGGGCGCCCTCCCGGACTTTTTCCCGCCTCGCCTGTAACGCTCGCCCGTCTCGGCGTACTACCTGCCCGGAAGCCGCCGGCCGCGACGCGGCGGCGCGCTCCTCGAACCTGAACGAACCATGGACCCAGCCCTTGGAGGGAACGTCATGACCGTGATCGACACCACCCCTGCCCAGCCCGCCGCCGGCGGCCCCGTGATCAAGCTGCCGGACGCCGGCGCCGCCTTCGACTTTGGCGGCCTCGGCGTCGAGTGGAAGATCGACGCCGCCGAGACCGGCCGCGGCTTCTCCGTCGTCCACCACCCGATGGCGCCGCACGCGCTGGCCGCGCCGCTGCACCGCCAACACCGCGAGGACGAGTACTCCTACGTCCTCGAGGGCAGGCTCGGCGCGCTGCTCGGCGACGACGTGGTCACCGCCGGCCCCGGCACCTGGGTGCACAAGCCGCGCGGCCAGTGGCACACCTTCTGGAACGCCGGCGACACCCCGTGCCGCATCATGGAGGTGATCTCCCCCGGCGGCTTCGAGGACTACTTCCGCGAGGTCGCCGCCGCCTGGGGCGACCTCGAGGCCTTCGCCGCCATCAACGCCCGCTACGAGCTCGACATGGACTTCGAGAGCGTCCCGGGCCTGTGCGAGCGCTTCGGCCTCACCTTCCCGAGCCCGTGAGCCCGGTGGTGCGGCTCGCCGAGGCGCGGCGGGCCGCACCGCTCCACCCTCGACGAACCGGGGGTAGGCTGCGGGCCGTGGACCTGTCGGTCGTCATCCCGGCGCTCAACGAGGAAGCGTGGCTGCCGGCGGCGGTGGCGTCGGTGCGGGAGGGGGCGCAGGGCGGCGGAGCCGCGGAGATCGTGGTGGCGGACTGCGGGTCGGCGGACGGCACGGTGGAGGTGGCGCGTCGGCTCGCCTGCCGGCTGGTGGTCGACCCCGGCCTCGACTCTCGGGGCGCCGCGGCGGACGCCGGCGCCGGGGCGGCGCACGGCGACGTCCTCCTCTTCCTCGACGCCGACTGCCGCCTGCCCGACGGCTGGGACCTCGCGGTCGCCGCCGCGCTCACCGATCCGCAGGTCGTGGGCGGCGGCTTCGAGCTCCGCCTCGACGGTCCCGAGCGCCGCCTGCGCCTGGTTGAAGCGGTCAACCGCCGGCGCTACCGCCGCAGCCGTCTCTTCTACGGCGACCAGGCCCTCTTCGTGCGCGCCGACGCCTTTCGCGCCGCCGGCGGCTTCCGCGGCGCGCGGATCCTCGAGTCCGCCAAGCTCTGCCGCCGCCTCAAGCGCCGCGGCCGCCTCGCCCTCCTCCCCCTCGCCGTCGCCGCCTCCTCCCGCCGCTTCCTCGCCGGCGGCATCCTCCGCGTCTTCGCCGCCGACGTCCTCATCTGGCTCGCCGGCCTCCTCCGCCTCCCCATCGACCGCCCGGCAGGCTTCCTCTACTGGCGCCCCAATCGTCGCCAACCCTGACTCATCATCGCCCCGGGAGCCTATCCACCTCGCCGGCAGCAACCGAACAGATCGACGAGGGGAGGGGCGGGGCTCCTCGTCCGGGGACGTCTGGAGCGCGCCAAGCGCCATGCCCTCCGGAGTCCGATGCCGATGGCGGCGCGCGGAAGCCGAAGCGAGCCCCCCTCCAAAGTCCTCCCGTAGCTCGCTGTTCCCCGGGCGAGGAGCCCCGCCCCTCCCCGTCCCGCAGACCTGTCGGACTACCTTGAAGAGGGCTGCTCGGGATCCCGCTCCGGCCAGGTCATGAACATCCCGTCGATCCACAGCACGTCGCGATCCACCTCCTCCGGCGGGAACGGCCCGGTGGTGTAAATGCCTCCCTCCCACTGACGATCGCGGCCCGCGCTCCGGATCCCCAGCACGTTGCCCGCGGCGCACGGGTCCTCCACGGCGAGGCAGAACTCGAGCTCGCCGCCCCAGGGGTCGGTCGCCGGCAGCTCGTGGAGGTAGGCGGGAACGAGGATCTCGGCAAGCTGCTCGTGCGAGATCGCGGGGCACAGGCTCCAGTCGGCCTCGCCGTCGCGCGGCGTGTCGGCCTCCGTCCCTTCGTCGGTGTCCGGACAGGTAGTCTCGACCATCTCGTCGGTGAGCCAGGCCATCATCGCCGTGCCCACCACCCGCACCTGCTGAAGCGCCGCTCTCGACGGCTCCCCGTCCTGCGGCGTTTCGGCGAGCATCGGGCCGGCGAGGACGAGGGCGGTGGCGATCCAGGCGAAGAGCAGCAGCGCACCGAACGAAGCGCGTGAGCGGTGAGGCATTGCAAGATCCTCCTTCTCGAAACAGTGTGGTGACCGGTATGCCTACTATACGTTTCGCCGCCCGAGGCCGCCCACTCTCGACCGGAATTCCCGCCCCGTCCCCGCCTGTTGCTCGTTGAATCATGCCCCTCTCCGGCTTCCACCCCGCCGTCGCCCGCTGGTTCGAAGCCGACCTCGGTCCTCCCACCGCCGCCCAGGCCCGGGCATGGCCGGCGATCCGCCGGCACACGCACACTCTGGTCGCCGCCCCCACCGGCTCCGGCAAGACCCTCGCCGCCTTCCTCGCCGCC
>CAZLBJ010000253.1:0-11981 GCA_964557755.1 uncultured Thermoanaerobaculia bacterium | reverse complement strand
TCGATGCCGAGGGTCTCCGCCGCGAAGTTCCCCATCTTGTTGCCCTCGCGGAAGTCGGAGGGGTAGATGCGGAAGAAGCCGCGCGAGATGCCGGTGAGCGCCGGGCTCGACGCCGACGGCGACAGCAGCACCTTGTCGGCGCGCTCGGCCACCGGCACCATGGCCAGCGCCGCCTCGGTGGTGACGCCGCCGATGGCGGCCACCGCGCCGCCGCGGTAGAGCTCCTCGAGCAGCTCGGCGCCGCGCTGCGGGTCGCTGCCCGAGTCGCGAAGGTCGAGCTCCACCTGGATCCGGTCCTCCTCCTGCTGCACCTGCTCGTAGGCCAGCTCGATGCCCCTCTGGATGGGCACGCCGTACAGCGCGTAGGGGCCTTCGAGGGGCAGCACCGCGCCGACCTTCACCGGGCCGCCGGTACAGGCGCCCAGGACCAGCGTGACGGCCCCCGCGAGACTCAGGATGGCTTTCGTCCAACGGCTCATGGTTTCAGCCCTCGATGGATGGACCACGCGGGGCGTGGCCGCGCAAACATGGTCGGCTCCTCCGGGTCGGGGCGTGCGCCCGCCCGCTGACCCGCCTCCGGCAGGCTGCCAAGCATAGCAGGACGTACCCGGCGTGGTCGTGCTGCTACCCTGGGAGCGTGCACGAGGCCCGTGCCGTCCCCCGACACGCCGTCCGAAAGGAGGCCCGATGACCATCCACGTCAAGCCGCCCTTCCGCGTCTCGCCGTCGCCCACGACGCTGCGGCGGCGGATGAGATTCCAGCTCACCGTGTGGTCCGACGCGCCGCCGGAGGAGGCGGTGTTCGAGTACACCTCGCACCGCCAGGACGTCTACTTCGACGAGGGCTCGCCGATGGTGCGCAGCGAGGAGATCGCCGGCGCCGCCGACGCGCCGACCGAGGTGGAGCACCGTATCTACCTCGACCGCCTGGCCGGCACGCGCCCCGCCGAGGCGCCGATCTCGCTGGTGGTGCGCGGCGCCGGCGGCGAGGCCTACCGCTTCAGCTCGGTGATCGAGCTCGAGCCGGAGAAGCGGCGCCGCCGCGCCTGAGGCGGGGCGGCGGGGCGGTGCTCAGTCGAGGTCGAACGGCCGCCGCGGCGGTCCCTCGTCCGGCTCCTCCTCGGCGCGCTTGACCGCCTCGCGGAACTTCTCCTCCAGCAGCCGGTCGCGGTCGCGCTCGGCGGCGCGCGCGCGCTCGAAGGTGTCCTCGGCGCGCGCCCGGTCGCGGTCGACCCCGGCGAGCAGCGAGTCGAAGCTCTTGCCGCCGGCCGGCGGCCGCTTCGGCACGCGGTGCGACAGCACCTCGCCGGTGGCGGCGTCGACCGACAGGTCGCTGCCGCACTCCGGGCAGGTGACGGTGATCTTGCGGGTGTCGTTCACGGGGCGATCATAGCGGAGCTGTCGTAGCATCGGGCCACCATGGACGAGACCCGGCGCCTGCTGCGCCACTTCCTGGCGGCGATCGCCTACCGCACGCAAAAGGCGCTGCGCGGCGCCCCGGAGTCCTTCGCCGGCTTCGCGGCCGGCAACCAGGCCCGCACACCGCACGAGCTGGTGCGGCACATCGACAGCGTCCTCGGCTACGCGGCGACCTTCTTCACCGGCGGCCGCTACCGCCCGCCCCGCTGCGACGACTTCGGCGAGCAGGTGCGTCGCTTCCACCTACGGCTCGAGGAGCTCGCCCGCCACCTCGAGGCCGGCACGCCGCTGCGCGGCACGACGCCCGAGAAGCTTCTCCAGGGTCCCTTCGCCGACGCCATGACCCACGCCGGTCAGCTCGCCCTCCTGCGCCGCCTCGCCGGCTCCCCGGTACCGCCCGAGAACTTCGTCGTCGCCGCCATCTCCGCCGACAACCTCGGCCCCGACCAGCCATTCCCGGCGAGCCCCGACGCCGAGTGGCCGGAGGCGCCGGACTAGACATGGCGAGGGACGAGGCTCCGAGCTATAGGGGGCGCCAGCCGGCCTCCGAGAAGGCCAGCTCCGCAGCGCGTGGTTCCAGTCGCAAGACGGATACTCGTTGCGAAATGGAGCTTCGCAGGAATCTGTGGCGAGGCGGCGCGCGCTACAGGAAGAATGTGGCGTCCCTTCCCGGCAAGCCGGATATCGTGTTTCCGAGGCGCCGACTCGCGGTGTTCTGCGACGGCGATTTCTGGCACGGAAAGGACTGGGAAAGTCGGCGAAAGAAGCTCGCGCGCGGGACAAACTCCAGCTATTGGATTGCCAAGATCGAGCGGAACAGGGCGAGAGACCTCAACAACAGGCAGGCACTGGAGGCCGCGGGATGGACGGTGCTTCGTTTTTGGGAGTCGGAAATTCGCCTAGACACCACCGCGGTAGCTGCGAGGATCCTGTCCTACCTGGATGAGGAAGAGGGCGCGAAACCGAGGTTGGGCTTGACAAGGGGCACCGGAAGGCGTAAAAAAGGCGTAAGATGAGACGGTTGAGGGCGATCAGCTTATTCAGCGGGGCCGGGGGGCTCGACCTCGGCTTCGAGGCGGCAGGATTCGACACGGTTGTGGCAGTGGAGATGGATCCTGAAGCCGTAGCCACGATCCGCAGCAATCGGCCCTGGAGGGTTCTCGATCGTGACGTCCACACGATTAGCTCGCGAGAGCTTCTCAACACAGCAGGACTTGGAGAGGCCGAGGCCGACATTCTGATCGGGGGGCCGCCGTGCCAGCCGTTTTCGAAGGCGGGGTACTGGGCGACGGGTGACACGCTGCGGCTCGATGACGAGAGAGCTGGGACGCTCGAGGCCTATCTGCGGGTGCTGCGGGATGCTCTACCCAGGAGCTTCCTCTTGGAGAACGTGCCTGGGCTGACCTACAAGGGAAAGAGCGAAGGTCTCGAGCTGATCCGCCGCACGATCGACAGGATCAATGCGGAGCGGGGAACGAGCTACAGCGTTTCCGTCGCACAGCTCAACGCGGCCGACTATGGCGTGCCACAAGTCCGTCAACGAGTGTTCGTCATCGGCGACCGAGAAGGGCAGGTTCTTCGCTTCCCCGACCCTACGCACCGGCCTCTCCCTGAGCCAGGGCAAGGGAGCTTGACCGATCTGCCTGCCTACACGACCTGTTGGGATGCTCTGGGGGATCTGGAGGACGATGGCGACCCACAATTGAGAATGGCTGGCAAGTGGGCAGATCTCCTACCGTCGATCCCGGAGGGAGAGAACTACCTCTGGCATACAAGGCGTGGTGGAGGCATGCAGCTTTTCGGTTGGCGCCGGCGATTCTGGAGCTTTCTTCTGAAGCTCGCCAAGGACAAGCCGTCCTGGACGGTTCAGGCTCAGCCGGGCCCCTCTGTCGGACCGTTTCATTGGAAGAATCGGAGGCTCTCGGCACGAGAGCTCTGCCGACTCCAGACATTCCCCGACGACTACGACATCAGCGGCGACATCCGATCTGCGCAACGACAGCTCGGGAACGCGGTGCCTTCTGGGCTCGCCGAAGTACTCGGCCGCGCCATCCGAAGCCAGATCGTCGGCGACGACATTCGGATGGAAGCCAGCCTCATACCTCGGCCACGGAGGCCGATTCCGCAGCCGGAGGAGCCGAAGCCGGTTCCCCTGCGATACTACTCCCTCGTTGGTGAGCACGAGGCCCACCCGGGAACTGGAAAAGGCTACGGGGCAGAGAGGCGGGAGGAGGGGACGCCTGAGCGATGGGGAGCATACCCACTTCTCTCGAATGCAACCTGATCCCTCAGCGAGTCGCCACCGCCGCCAAGGCGCGAGTAGCCTCTTCGATCCAGCGGCTGTCCAGTCTCACCAAGTGGTTGAGCTTGCCGCGGCAATTGCGGTGAGGGTCAAGCTGGGTCGTTGCCGCGTACCGGAACTCCCACTCTTCCGTGCAGGAGTGAAGGCAGGCGGCTACGAGGTCGAAATCCTCCGGCGCATAGAAGCGCGAGCAGGGGTCCTTTTTCGACGCCCGCGTCCGCTGAAAGTCGAGACGGATCGTTCCGTCGGCCATCCGCTGGCGAAGCACGTTCTTGCACTCGATCGTCAAGAGTCGGCTCCCCAGGTAGCGCAGGCGAATATCCGCTTGCTGCCCCTCCTCTTCGATCCTGACGCACTCCTCGACTCCGGGTACCAATTGGAGCTGCCGGTGCAAGTGGGTTTCCGCCACCCAGCCTCGGACAGCCATCTTCAAGCGCGGGGCGCTCTCGATCAGGTCCAGAATCTCCTGATGGGAGAGCTCGAACTCCGCTGCGATGGCGTGAGGCACCGGGCTCTCAACGACGAGACGCAGGTCTTCTGAACGCGCCAACTGGAGAAATGCCGGCTCAGCCGCGAGCTTTTCGGCGAGGAGCTGACGATGGCCTGGATCGAGGCCCTTCACCGCGCGCTCGAAGCGGATCAGCCGCAAAAAGTGCTCACTGGTTCCGCCAACGAGAACCTCGGCGGGATACTCATTACGTCGCCTGTCGCGCTTGACGCGCTCCCAACTCGCCCAGCCGCGATCCAGAATCGCTCGAGCGTGGTGCTCCTTGAACTCCAGCGAGATGAAGAACCTCGTTGGGCTGTGAAGCACTGGGTCGGCGGCCACGAAAAAGTCTTGCTCCAGGTTGATGCCGACGAACAGTGTGGTGTAGAGCTCAAGCGGATCTTGCCAGATATGGTGGTAGCCGCCTCTTTTCTTGCCGTACTTGATCTGAAAGCGGTGCTCATCGAAAGGTCTGTTCTTGATGGTACGCGAGTTGGCCAGGAAGGCGTATGCGACCACACCCATTCTCTCTGCCAAGGGGGTTTCAAAGGTCAGGCGGAATGGTGCGCGGTCCGCGTCCGATACGTGGAGGATCTCGCAACCCGCAGATTCCAGGGCAGCCACCATCCACTCCACCAGCGGCCCGCGATCACGCCGGCTGACCGTATACGTCTCGTAGTCGAACACCGTGAGATTCTATTCGAGCAGCCGCCCCTACAGCGGGAAGCTGAGGTTGTAGCGGTAGCGGCCGCGCTGGACCATCAGCAGGAGGCCGCCGCGGTCGAGGCTGCGCAGGACCTCGCGGCCGAGGGTGGCGAGGTCGGGGAGGCGGCGGCCGTTGGCGGCGAGGACGAGGTCGCCCGGCGCCAGGCCGCGCTCGGCGGCGGCGCCGCCGGGGAGGACGCGGGTGATCGCCAGGCTGTCGCGCACCGCCGCCAGCTCGAGGCCCAGCGCCTGCTGCAGGAGGTCGAGGCCGAGCCCCTCCGGCGGCCGCTCGGCCGCCAGCTCGAGGCGACGCCGCTCGCCGCCGCGCAGCACCTCGACGCGCAGGCGGCTGCCCAACGCGGCGCTGTAGAGGGCGGTGGTGACGTCCTCGCGGGCGCTCACCGGCAGGCCGGCGATGGCGACGATGACGTCGCCCGCCTCGAAGCCCTGCTCCTCGGCCGGCGAGCCGGGGTAGACGCGGTAGACGTAGGCGCCGTCCTCGACCGGCAGCTCCTCCTCGCGCACCAGCGTCGGGCTGAGGCTGAGCAGGCGCAGCCCGGTCCACAGCGGCTGCAGCTCGCCGTAGCGCAAGAGGTCGTCGACCACCCGCCGTGCGCGGTCCGCCGGGATGGCGAAGCCGATGCCGTTGGCGCCGGAGATGATCGCCGTGTTGATGCCGATCACGTCGCCGGCGAGGTTGACCAGCGGCCCGCCGGAGTTGCCCGGGTTGATCGAGGCGTCGGTCTGCAGGAAGTCGGTGAAGCGGGTCTCGACCTGCGCCGGCGTCGCCGGCAGAGCGCGGCCGCGGGCGGAGAGCATGCCGGCGGTCACCGTGTGCCCGAGGCCGAAGGGGTTGCCGATCGCCACCACCGTCTCGCCGATCAAGAGGTCCGAGCTGTCGCCCAGCGCGACGTGCGGCAGGCCGTTGCCGGTGACCTTGAGCACCGCCAGGTCGGCATCGCGGTCCGAGCCCAGCACCTCGGCCTCGAGCTCGCGGCCGTCGAGCGTCGTCACCACGATGCGCGACGAGCCCTCGATGACGTGCGCGTTGGTCACCACGATGCCGTTGGCGGCGACGAGCAGCCCGGACCCCAGCGACTGGGCGCGCCGCTGGCGCCCGAAGGAGCCGCCGAAGAACGGGTCGCGGTCGCGCACCAGCGCCTCGGCGGCGATGTTGACCACCGCCGGCGACACCGCCTCGACCACCCGCACCACCGGCGTGCGGCGCACGTCCTCGACCTCGGCGGCGTTGGCGGCGAGCGCCGGCGCCAGCGCCAGCGCGGAGGTAAGGGCGAATCTGCTGCAGGAAGAGCCGAATCTCGTCACGGGTTCTAGAATAGAGCACGCAACCCCGGCGGAGCACCCACGATCCATCTCCGCCCGCGGCGCCGCGCCGCGTCCCAAGCACCCGAAAGGAGCCCCCGCAGTGTCCATCCGGAGAAGCCTCGCCGCGGGTCTCACGCCCGCCGTCCTGGCCCTGGCGCTCGCCGCCGGCGCCGCGGCGGCGCAGCAGACCGCGCCGCCGCCGGAGCCGGCGGCCGCGGAACCGAAGCCCGCGCGCACCGAGCCCGCCAAGGTGTTCCCCTTCGCCGTCCACGAGCGCACCCTCGACAACGGCCTCAAGGTGGTCGTCATCCCCTACGACAGCCCCGGCACGGTGGCCTACTTCAGCGTCGTGCGCACCGGCTCGCGCCAGGAGGTGGAGCCCGGCCACAGCGGCTTCGCCCACTTCTTCGAGCACGTCATGTTCCGCGGCACCGAGCGCTACCCGGCCGAGGCCTACAACGACGAGCTGCGCATCATGGGCGCCGATTCGAACGCCTTCACCACCGACGACTTCACCAACTACTACATCATCGGCCCGTCGGCGGAGCTGCCGCGGATGATGGACATCGAGTCCGACCGCTTCAAGAACCTCGAGTACTCCGAGGACGCCTTCCGCACCGAGGCGCTGGCGGTGCTCGGCGAGTACAACAAGAACGCCTCGAGCCCCTACCGGCGGATGCACGAGACGCTGCGCGACCTCGCCTTCGACGAGCACACCTACGAGCACACCACCATGGGTTTCCTCGAGGACATCGAGGCGATGCCGGGGTACTACGACTACAGCCTGTCGTTCTTCGACCGCTTCTACCGACCGGAGAACGTGGTGCTGCTGATCGTCGGCGACGTCGAGCCGGCGACCGTGTTCGCGATGGCGAAGAAGCACTACGGCGACTGGGAGCGCGGCTACCAGGCGGTGTCGATCGCCGCCGAGCCGGAACCCGAGGAGGGCCGGCGCGGCCACGTCGACTGGCCCACCCCCACCCGGCCCTACCTGATGATGGGCTACCGCGGCCCGGCCTTCGACGCCGACTCGCGCGACGTCGCCGCCCTCGACCTCCTGGAGCAGCTCCTGTTCAGCGAGGCGGCGCCGCTCTACCAGGAGCTGGTGGTCGACCGGCAGTGGGCCGACCAGCTCGAGGGCGAGCCGCCGGCACACCGCGACCCGTATCTGTTCACCATCACCGCCCGCGCCAGGTCGAACGAGCTGCTGCCGAAGGTCGAGCAGGCGATCGTCGCCGCCCTCGGCGAGCTGGGCGAGACGCCGGTCGAGCCGGCGCGCCTCGAGCGCATCAAGTCGCACCTGCGCTACGACTTCCAGCTCGACATGGACAGCGCCGGCGGGGTGGCCTCCTACGCCGCCTACGCGATCAACCTGACCGGCGGCGTCGAGGCCCTGAACACCCTGTACGCGACCTACGAGAAGGTGACGCCCGCCGACGTGCAGCGGGTGGCGAAGACCTACTTCCAGCCGCAGCGGCAGACGGTCGTCACCCTGAGCCACCAGGAGCCGGTGCCGCCGGAGACCGTCGACGAGCCCGCCACCGGCAGCGAGGAGGAGTGAGCCGATGACCGAGACAACCCCGTCCGTCCTCCGCACCGTCCTCCTCGCCGTCCTGGTCGGAGGCGTGCTCGCCGCCGTCCCGGCGTCGGCCCAGGAGCCGGCCGGCGACGAAGCCACCGCGGCGCCGGCACAGCCGCAGATCGAGGTCGTCGCCCTGCCGGCCGACTCGCCGCTGGTCGCCGTCCGCCTGCTCTTCGACGCCGGCTCGATCCACGACCCGGCCGGCAAGGAGGGGCTGGCGGCGCTCACCGCGCGCATGCTGGCGCAGGCGGGCACCGCCGAGCGCTCCTACGGCGAGCTGGTCGACGCCCTCTACCCGATGGCGGCCGAGATCGGCGGCCGCACCGACCGCGAGGTGACGGTGATCGGCGGCGTCGTCCACCGCGACACGCTGGCCCGCTACACCGACCTGCTGCTCGAGGCGGTGCTCCGGCCCGGCTTCGCCGCCGCCGACCTGGAGCGCCACAAGAGCGAGCTCGAGGCCTACCTCACCACCACCCTGCGCTCGGCCAACGACGAGCTGCTCGGCCTCGAGGCGCTGCAGCAGGAGGTGTTCGCCGGCCACCCCTACGGCCACGCGCCGGAGGGCACGGTGCAAGGGCTGGCGGCGATCGGCATGGACGACGTCCAGGGCTTCTACCGCCGGCACTACACGCAGGCGAACCTGATGCTCGGCGTCGCCGGCGGCTACCCCGACGGTTACGTCGAGTCGCTGACGAAGAAGCTGGCCGCGGCGCTGCCGCCCGGCGAGGCCGGCGGGGAGACGCCCGAGCACCTGCCGCTGCCGGCGCCGCCGAAGCCGGCAGGGCGCGAGCTCACGCTGGTCGAGAAGGACACCGGCTCGGTGGGCATCCATCTCGGCTACCCGCTGCCTTTCAACCGCGCCGACGACGCCTACTACCCGATGATGGTCGCCAACAGCTACCTCGGCGAGCACCGCACCTTCCACGGCCGGCTGATGCAACAGCTCCGCGGCCTGCGCGGGCTCAACTACGGCGACTACTCCTACGTCGAGCACTGGCACCTGCCGCCGTTCACCTCCACCCCGACCCCGAACGTGCCGCGCCGGCAGCAGTTCTTCAGCGTCTGGATCCGCCCGGTGCAGCCGGACACCGCCCACTTCGCGCTACGCGACGCCCTCTACGAGGTCGAGCGGCTGCGCGAGCGCGGCATGACGCAGGCGGAGCTCGATCTCACCCGCACCTTCCTGGTCAACTACTCGAAGTTGTGGGCGCAGAGCCTCGAGGAGCGGCTGGGCATCCACATGGACAGCCGCTTCTACGGCATGCCGTACTACATCGACGAGATCGAGCGCCAGCTCGCCGGTCTCACCCTCGACGAGGTCAACGCGGCGGCGAAGCGGCACCTGTCGACCGAGCGCTACCAGGCGGTGCTCGTCACCGGCGAGGCGGCGGCGGTGAAGGCCTACCTCGAGGCCGACGCGCCGTCGCCGATGACCTACGACGCCGAGGTCCCCGAGGAGGTCGTCGAGACCGACAAGGAGATCGTCGGCATCCAAGTGAAGCCGACGAAGATCGAGATCGTGCCGGTCAGGGAGATGTTCGAGGGCCGGAAGGCCGAGCCCGCCGCCCCGGTGGAGGCTGCGCCGGCGGAGGGTTGACCTCAGGCCTCGGCGCGCGAGGCCAGCCAGGCACCGGCGAGCACCAGGCCGGTGCCGGCCACGGCGCTCGGCGCCAGCGGCTCGCCGAGGACGCCGACGCCGAGGAGGATCGCCACCACCGGGATGAAGTAGATGGCGATCGACCCCCGCGACGCTCCGACCCGCCCCACCAGCGTCGTCATCAGCACGAAGGCGACGCCGGTGCCGAGGACGCCGAGCGGCAGCATCGCCAGCGCCGACGGCCACCCCCAGGTCGACCCGGGCAGGCTCCACAGCCCGAACGGCACGACCACGACGAGGGCGGCGAGCTGGGCGCGGAGGAGCACCGGCAGGGCGCCGTAGCGCTGCTGTAGGGGCACGGCGACGTTGGCCGCGAGCCCGTAGAGGGCGATCGCCAGCACCACCAGGCCGACGCCGAGCGTGGTCGCCCGCGAGCCCTGCAGCTCGGGCCACGAGATGGCGGCGATGCCGACGAAGCCGAGCGCCAGCCCCGCCTGCTGCCGGCGGCCGGGGAAGCGGCGCAGCAGCACCACCGACCAGGCGGTCGCGAACAGCGGCATGGCGCCGTTGATCATCCCCGCCACCGACGAGGTGATCCACTGCTGTGCGACGGGGAACAGGAGCATCGGCAGGCCGATCCAGATCAGCCCCAGAAAGGCGATGCGCGGCAGGTCCTCGCGAGCCACCGGCGTGCGCGCGCGGGGGAAGACGGCGAGCGCCGCGGCCCCCAGCAGCACGCGGCTCATCGCCACCAGCCCCGGCCGGAAGGCGAGCAGCCCGAAGTCGATGAGCAGGAACGACGAGCCCCAGATCAGCGAGTTGGCGGCCAGCAGGCTCCATTCGGTGGGCCCGAAGGCGCCGGCCATGGTGCCGCTGCCGCTCTCGACCAGCCGCCACCGGCTCCGCGCCGCCGTCGCCTGCCGCCCGCCGCTCATCGGTTCCATCCAGCCTCCTCCGCTCCGTGTGCCCCGCGCTCCACCGGCCGAAGATATGCCGAAAAGGTCTAGTCGGTAAGCCGGTCCTCGACCGCGACCGCCATCGACCGGATGCGGTAGGCGCCGCCGGCGGCGTGGGGGAAGGCGAGGTGGAACCGGCCGCGGGCGCTCCCGATGCCGGCGTAATCGCCGCCTCCCGGCCAGCGCCGCAGGAACGGGATGCCTTGCAGGTCGAGGCGGTTGTCCGGGTGGTCGGGGCAGGAGGCGTCGCGGGTGAGCCGCCGGTGCAGGGGGAACGTGCCGCCGCCATCGAGCGAGACGGCGAGGTGGAGATGGGAGCAGCCGGCGAAGAGGTCCGCCGCGTGCTGCCGCCAGGCGACGGCGAGCCGGCCGCGGGCGTCGACGGCCGCCAGCGGCACGGTCCGCAGGCTGTCGCCGGGCACGTTGGGGAGCACCGTCGCCGCGGCGCTCCAGGTGGCGCCGCGGTCGTCGGAGGCGGCGAGGCGCACGGCGCCGCCGCCGTCCCCGCGGTCGGTCCAGACGGAGTACAGGCGCCCGCGGTGGGCGCTGCCGGGCGCGTCGTCGACGGCGAGAGCGGGAGCTCCCACGAAGAGGGCCTCGCCGAGCTGTTGCGCCGCGCCGAAGCGGCCGGTGGCGTCGTCGTAGCGCACGGCGAGCAGCGGCCGCGGCCGCAGGTCCTGGAGGCTCGACCGGTCGGTGACCGTGAAGACGATCTTCCCCTCGCCGACCGGCGCCGCGGCGGCGAGGATGAACAGCCCGTGGGGCGGCGTGTAGCGGCCCCGCACCGCGAACCCGCCGTCCTCGCCGGCGCGCGCGACCACGATGGGCGCGTCGCCGGCCGCCTCGCTGGCGAGCACGAAGACCCCGCTGGCGGTCGCCAGCAGGACCGGGCGGTCCAGCGTCCTGCCCGGCACCTCGCCCCAGCGCGACCAGCTCCCGCCGCCGTCCGCCGAGCGGAAGACGGGCAGCCGCCACACGCCGTCGCGGGAGACCTCCACCACCACCAGGTACAGCGCCGAGCCGTCGGGGGCCCAGGCGAGCCAGGGATCGAAGCTCCGAACCGTGTCCTCGCGCACCGGCAAGGGGTGCCGCCGCCAGGTGCGGCCGCCGTCGGCCGAGCGGTGCACCCGCACCTCCCACGGCCCCTCGGACACCGACATGAACGCCGCCACCAGCCGCGATGGGTCCCGCGGATCGACGGCGAGGTGCGGCTCCACCTGCGGGCCGCCCGCCGCCGCGGCGTCGACCACGACATCCGCCTGGAGGCGAAGCTCCGCCCTCCGCTGCGCGGCGGAGGCGGGTTCCGGCGCCCGGCAGGAGCCGAGCACCACCGCCAGCGGCAGCAGCAGCACGGCCGCGAGGCGCCGCCTGCTCGGCGGGGAGGCGCGGTCGGGTCTAGACTGGTCCATCGCCAACGGAAGGAAGGGAGGCACACCGTGAGGATATCGGGTCTCGGAGCGCTCGCCGCCTTGTTGCTCCTCGTCGCGGGCGCACCCGCGGTGAAGGCTGAGCAGCCGGCGGCGGAGCCTCAGGCGGTGGTCGGCGGCGGCGCGACGGAGCTGGCGCGCATCCGCATGGCGCTGGAGCGGATCGCCGCCTCGCTC
>CAZLBJ010000252.1:0-3962 GCA_964557755.1 uncultured Thermoanaerobaculia bacterium | reverse complement strand
GGTGGCGGGGTGGGGTGGGTCCCCGCGCAGGGATCAGCGCGCTACTGCTCGGACTCAGACCGGGGGCGCGCTTCGGCTTCCACGGGCCGCCATCGGCATCGGACTCCGAAGGGCATGGCGCTTGGCCCGTTCCAGACGTCCCTGCGCGGGGACCCACCCCACCCCGGAAACCGGCGGTGGCCCCGCAGGAAGAATGCGGGCGTTGTCGGCGGCATGGCCAAGGCAAACATTCAGTCTCAGCCACCATGGGCAACGTCAACGTCAACAGATCGGCGGGACTCAGCGCCAGAACAGCTCCTGCTCCCGGCGGGTCGGGATCGAGACCACGATGTCCTGGTCCAGACCGAGGATGGGCTTGCCGTGCCTGAGCTCGTCGAAGACGTCGACCATCGCGCCGTAGGGGGCGGTGGGATCGGTCTTGATGATGACCGGCTTCAGGGGATTCTGCTCCAGCCTGGGGCGCAGGTAGGCCAGGAGGCCGGCGAGTGGTAGGGGGCGGTTGTCGACCCGCAGCGAGCCGTCCGCCTGGACATCGACCAAGACCGATTCGACCGGATCGATGGGCGCCGGAGCCTGGCGCTCCTCCGGGAAGGCGAAGTCGAGGCCGCGGGTGGCCGCAAAGGTCGTCGTCACCATGAAGTAGATGATCAGCAGGAAGGCGATGTCGGCCATCGACGCAGTCGGAATCTCGTCGCTCGCGGCTCGCGCTCGCAGTCGCATCGTTCCACCTCCTCGGTGGCTTCGACCCGGAGGCGGCACCAGCGGTTCCCTATAATCGGCCGATGACCTCGGCACGGGAGGCGTTGGAGCGGCTGCGGGAGGGGAACGCCCGGTTCGCCGCCGGCGTGCGCAGCGTGGAGTCGTTGCTCAGCCAGGCGCGGCGGGAGGAGCTGGTGGAAGGGCAGGCGCCGTGCGCCGTGATCCTCGGGTGCTCGGACTCGCGGGTGCCGGTGGAGATGGTGTTCGACCAAGGGGTGGGGGACCTGTTCGTCATCCGGGTGGCGGGGAACATCGTGGCGCCTTCGATGGTCGGCAGCGTCGAGTTCGCGGCCGAGAAGTTCGGCACCCGGCTGGTGGTGGTGCTCGGGCACACGCGGTGCGGCGCGGTGGCCGCGACGCTCGAGGAGCTGCAGCGGCCGAGCGAGGCGCAGTCGCCGAACCTGCGCTCGATCGTGCAGCGCATCCAGCCGGCGGTCGAGGGGCTGCTCGAGACCGAGCTGCGGGGCGACCCGGAGGCGCTCGCCCGCAAGGCGGTGCGCGCCAACGTCCGCGTCTCGGCAAGCCAGCTCCGCCACGGCTCGGAGATCCTCGAGCGCCTGATCGAGCATGACGGCCTCCTCGTCGTCGGCGCCGAGTACGCGCTCGAGACCGGCGTCGTCGATTTCTTCGACGGGGCGTAGCGTCGCAGCGGTTAGTACACACATAGCCAAGGCTGCATTTGTGCACTCGCATGCCGAGGTGCCATGCTTGTTCTTCTTGCGCTCATCGAGGATACGGGGCATGGACGGCAACGCGGAGCGGATCACACGGCGGGAGGTCGAGCAGCTCGCGGAGCTGGCGTGGCGGTTCAAGGAGGCGGAGATGTACTCCGAGGCCGCCGAGCTGTTGCTCACCGCGCTACGCGTGGCGCCGGACGACAAGGGCATCAAGCACGCCCTTGCCGAAACGCGCAAGCTCGCCCGCCAGGCCGCCGACGGCCCACCGCGCGGGCTGCGCGACATGCTGCGCGAGCAGATCCGCCGCGACTCGATCGACGCCGCCCACTTCCTCGGCCTCGCCCACGTCTACGCCGAGCGCGGCGAGCACGCGCAGGCAATCGACTGCCTGGAGATCGCCCGCGCCAAGGACCTCGGCAACCCCGGCCCCGCCAAGCTGATGGGCCGCATCCATTTCCGCCGCCGCCAGTACGACGACGCCGCCGCCGAGCTCGGCCACGCCCTGCGCTGGAACCCGTTCGACCGCGAGACCGCCGAGATCCTCGGCCGCGTCGAGTACGAGCGCGGCCACCGCGAGGCGGCGCTCGCCGCCACCGTGCACGCCTACCTGCTGGTCAGCGAGGGCGACGACGGGGCCAGCGAGCGGCTGCGCCGGCGGGTCCAGACGCTGCGCCAGATCCTCGGCTTCACCACCCGCGACCTCTCCCGCGTCTTCCGGCAGCGGCAGGAGGAGCTGCACGTCGCCTTCGACCGCCTGCAGTGGCGGCGCGAGCGCTTCCTCGAGGAGGAGGGGCTGATGCGTGCCCCGCAGCCGGCGCCGCCCGCCCGCACCGAGCGCTCCGGCAACCGTATCGGCCTCGCCGCCCGCCTGCGCCGCCTGAAGCTCCTAGCCGAGCTCACCGACGAGCAGGTGTTCGCCCTCACGCCGGTGGTGGTCGAGGAGGCGTACGACGGCGGCGCCGTACTCTTCCAGCACCAGGACCCCGGCCGCGACCTCTACGTGGTCGGCCGCGGCGAGGTCACCGTGCAGCGCTCGACCGGCTACGGTACCTTCACCCTCGGCACGCTGTCGGCCGGCGACGTCTTCGGCGAGGGCGGCTACGTCACCGGCGCCGACCGCTCCGGCGACGCCGTCGCCTCGACGCCGCTGCAGCTCTTCCGCTTCGACGCCGACGCCCTCGACCGCCTGCTCGCCGCCGACGGCGACCTGGCGGTCAAGCTCTACTGGATCCTGTGGCACGCGCTGGCCAGGAAGCTGCGGTCGACCAACGCGCAGCTCCAGAGCTTCTTCGACCCCGGCGCGCTGCCGGAGAACTTCCTGCGCCTGCGGCGCTCGCGCCGCAGCCTGGCGGACGCCGTCAAGGTGGCCTCCGACGACAAGATCCGCCTGTTCCGCGAGCAGGGCCTCTCCCGCAAGGAGCTGATGACGCTCGCCACCTTCTCGCAGGAGCGCCGCTTCCCGGAGAACGCGTACGTCTTCCAGGAGGGCGACGAGGGGCGCGAGCTGTACGTCATCGTCGAGGGTCGGGTGATGATCTGCAAGTACATCCCCGGCGGCGGCGAGGAGGCGCTGGCCATCCTCGACCGCGGCGACTTCTTCGGCGAGATGTCGCTGCTCGACGGCGAGCCGCGCTCCGCCGACGCCCGCGCCTACGGCGGCCCGCTCACCGTGCTGGCGCTCGGCGAGAGCACCGTGCGCGAGGTGCTGTCGATGGACGCCGAGGCGGCGCTCGAGTTCCTGCGCCTGCTCTGCCGCCTGCTCGCCGACCGCCTGCGCGAGATCGACGACAAGGTGATCGGCTGGCGCATCCTCGCCGGCGGCCAGTCCGAGAGCGCCGCGTCCTGAGCCCGACGAAGGGCGGCCTCTCGAGCTGCGCCGCCCCGGACTGTTAACCACTCCTCCCCTGCTGCGTCGGACCGGGTGAGCACCGCCCGCGGGCGGTTGCAACCTCGACCACCACCAACCCGTTGAAGGGATGCCCCCCATGCCCGCCGAAGCCGTCATCCTGCCCATCCTGTTCGTCTCCTTCTTCGCCGTCGTCGGCTACTGGATCCACGCCCGCCAGCGCCGCCAGCGCGAGGTGCTGGCCGCCCAGCAGGACCTGCAGACGCGCATCCTCGAGCGCTTCGACTCGGCGCAGGAGTTCTCGCACTTCCTGCAGACCGAAGGCGGCCGCCGCTTCCTCGCCGGCCTCACCGACGAGCGCGGCTGGCGGCCGGCGCGGCGCATCATGGCCGCGGTGCAGATCGGCATCGTGATCACCGCCCTGGGGATCGGCCTGTTCGTCCTCGCCAACGTGGTCGGCAACCGCGAGGTCGCCTGGCCCGGCATCATGATCCTCTTCCTCGGCCTCGGCTTCCTGGCCTCGGCCGCCGCCTCCTGGCTGATGTCGAAGAAGTGGGGCCTGCTGCCCGGCGACGACGCCAGGGCGTCGAGCGCGCTCACCGACGAAGCCGTCTAGCCTGCGCTCGCGGAGACACCGTGATCTGGAGCCGAGTCTCGAAGTCGCCGTCGCGGCGGCGGAA
>CAZLBJ010000251.1:0-11301 GCA_964557755.1 uncultured Thermoanaerobaculia bacterium | reverse complement strand
CCGGCTGGCGCCGGCGCCGGAGGCAAGGGAGCAGGAGGCGAGGGAGCCGGAGCCGGCCGCGCCTACTCGCCGGCCATGAACCGCTCGACGTCCTCCACCGTGCGCGGCGCGCCGTCGGAGAGCACCCGCGGCGCGCCGCCGGTGACCAGCACGTCGTCCTCGATGCGCACGCCGATGCCTGCGTAGCGCTCGACCGCCGCCCATACCCGCGCCCGCTCCTCCTCGCCGAGCGCCTTGAAGGCGTCGCTCGCCTCGACGTCCTCCGGCCGCACGTAGAGGCCCGGCTCGAGGCTCCACACCATCCCCGGCTCGAGCACCCGCGTGCGGTCGAATGCGTCGTGCACCTGCAGGCCCAGCGGGTGGCCGAGGCCGTGCAGGAAGTACATCTCGGTCTGCCGCGGGTCGTTCTCGGTCACCAGCCCGAGCTCCAGCAGCTCGGCGCCGAGGAGGTCGAGCGCCTGCAGGTGCAGCTCGCGGTAGGCGATGCCGGGGCGGATGCGCGGCAAGAGCGCCTGCCAGGCGTCGAGCACCGCCTGGTAGACCGCCCGCTGCTCGGGCGAGAAGGTGCCGTCGGCGGGGAAGGTGCGGGTGACGTCGGCGGTGTAGCCCGCGACCTCGGCGCCGACGTCGAGCAGCACCAGGCCGTCGCGCACGAGAGGCGCCTCGCCGCCCTCGTAGTGCAGCACGGTGGTGTTGGCGCCGGCGGCGACGATCGACGGGAAGCCCCAGCAGCAGGCGCCGAGGTCGCGGAAGGTGAACTCCACGGTGGCCTGGACCTGGTTCTCGCGCTCGGCGGTCAGGGCGCGGCGCATGCCGGCGCGGATCGCCTCGGCGGTGACGTCCACCGCGCGCTGGATGAGTGCCACCTCGGCCGGGCTCTTCACCTCGCGCATCGAGGCGAGCAGCGGCGCCGCGTCACGGACCTGGACCTGCGGCCAGCTCCGCCGGATGCGCTCCGCCAGGTGGCCGGCCGGCGTCGGCACCTCGCCGCCCAAGCCGCCGCCGCCGAGATCGAGCCACACCTCGGCCTCGCCGGCGAGCACCGCCGCGCGCAGCTCGGGCGACAGTGGCGGCCGGTAGTACCGGTAGAGGTCGCTCTCCCCCCAGCTCGAGCCGCCCAGCGCCGCCTCCAGGAGGCCCAGGGCGCCGCCGGCCGGGTGCACCTCGGCGATGCCGCTCGCCGCCCCCAGCTCCGCGTGCTCGGGGATCGGCCCGGTCCACACCTCGGCCAGCGGGTCGCGCTCGCGTGCGAACAGCACCTCGCGGTACTCGTCCTCGGCGGGGATCAGCACCAGGGTGGTCTCCGGCTCGGCGACGCCGGTGAGGTAGAGCAGGTCGTCATCCTGCCGGAACGGCCAGTCGACGCCCCCGTTGCGGTTCGCGGGCGGCGGCGAGGCGAGCAGCAGCACTGCGTCCGCCCCGATCGCTTCCATCACCCGCGCCCGCCGCGCGGCGTACTCCTCGGCAGGGATGGACGGCGGGTCCTGGGCCAGGACGGGCGCCGCCGAGGCGGTGGCGAGGACGAGGACGAGGGGCAGGGCTCGCAGCGTGGAGGACATGGCGCAGAGTTTAGCCGAGCCCGTCTGTAGAATCGGCGCGCCATGGGCGACGACGAGGGGCGGTTCCGGCTGGTGCTGGCGAAGGAGGACTTCAAGTTCTCGGTCGCCCACTTCACGGTGTTCTCCGCCGACCACGCGGAGCTGCTGCACGGGCACAACTACCGGGTGGCGGTGGAGATCGCGGGCCCGGCTCTTTCCGAGCTGGGGCTGCTGGCCGACGTGGCGGCGCTCAAGGCGGAGATCCGCCGCTTGTGCGGCGAGCTCGACAGCCGCACCCTGCTGCCCACCGAGAGCCCGCTGGTGCAGGTCGAACGCCGCGGCGGCGAGGTCGAGGTGCGCTACCGCGACCGCACCTACCGCCTGCCCGCCGCCGACGTCGTGCTGCTGCCGCTCGCCAACACCAGCATGGAGCTCTTCGCCCGCCTCCTGTGGCAGCGCCTCGCCCCGTCGCTGGCCGGCACCGCCGCCGACACGCTGGCGGTGTCGGTGGGCGAGACGGACGGCCAGCGCTGCGAGTACTCGGCGCCGCTGCCGGGCGTGTGAGGCGCCTCATCGAGCCGTTACGTCGCGGCCCTTCCAGGTGACCAGCGTGCCTCGCCGCCAGTCGCGGACTCCCGGCAGGAGGGTGGCGGCCAGGGCGAGGGCGTCGAGCGGGTAGAGGAGGCCCCAGGCGGGGTGGTGGCCGGCGGAGGCGCGCAGCCATGCCGAGGCGGCGGCGCCTGCAGACCAGAGGGCCGCAACGCCGCTCTTTCCCTCTAGTCGATCTGTTGACGTTCGGCCTTTCGTCGCCAGCCGCACCGAACAGACCAGCAAGAGGAAAGGCAGCAGGAGGATGGCCGCCACGCCTGCCGCGAGGCCGGGCCGGTCGCCGAACAGGCCGCCCAGGTTCCGCCGCCAGCCCTGGTAGACCTTCGCGCCGCCGCGGTACATGCGCACCCGCAGCAGCTCCGGGGCACGGAAGAAGCCGGTGCGGCCGCCGGACTGCCTCAGCGCCTCCACCAACCCGACGTCGTCGATGGCGGCGCCGCGCACCGCCGCGAAGCCGCCGGCGCGGGCGAGCGCCGCCTCGCGCAGCAGCAAGTACTGGCCGTTGGCCACCGGCGGGCCGGCGCCGCGCGCCGGCGGCGCCCAGTCGCCGAGCAGGGCGTCGAGGAAGGCGAAGACCGGCGGCGTCAGTAAATTCTCGGCGATCCCCCGCACCTCCTGGTGGCCGGCGACGGAGACGGCGTCGAGCCCGTGCGCCTCGGCGGCCGCCAGGGCACGCGCCAGCAGAAGCGGGTGGTGGCGGGTGTCGGCGTCGGTGGAGAGCACCCAGTCGGGCGGCCCGCCAGCCACCGCCCGCAGGTGCTCGTGGCCGCGGTGGAGGGCGTGCACCTTGCCGCCCCAGCCGGGCGGCAGCGGGCCGGCGTCGAGGACCGCGAGGCGCGGCTCGGCGGCCGCGCGCGCCGCCGCGAGCGCGCGCGTGGCGTCGGTCGAGCTGTCGTCCACCACGACGACGTCCGGCGGCGCGAAGCCGGCCGGCGGCTCCTGTGCCAGCAGGCCGTCGAGGCACGGGCCGAGGTTCTCTTCCTCGTCGCGCACCGGCAGCAGCACGGCGACGCGCCGCGGCTCGGTAGCGAACCCCGCCCCCTTCGACGAGCGGACACGGCTTCGTGACGCCGGCTGCGCCGGCTCCTCAGGGCTGGTCGGAGAGGGCAGCGCCGGCGCCCGCCGCCGGTGCCGGGCGGTGCGCGCCGCCAGCGCGAGCATGGCCAGCCCGGCGGCGGCCGACGCGGCGGCGAGGAGCTTCCCCGCGCCGCCGCTCACCGCCGCGGGTCCCTGTCTCGACCGGTCGCTGCGGTCAAGCTCCTAGGCCCGCGGCCGCTTCCGGCCGGCGATCAGGCGGTAGAGCAGCAGCAGCAGCCCCGCGCCCAGCACCGCGATGGCGAAGCTGCGCCAGTCCCACTCCGCCACGCCGCCGAAGCCGAGCGCGGTGGCGATGAAGCCGCCGATGACGGCGCCGGCGATGCCCAGCAGGCTGGTGATGATGCAGCCGCCCGGGTCCTTGCCCGGCATCAGCAGCTTGGCCACGATGCCGGCCAGCAGGCCGAAGACGATCCACGAGATCAGGCCCATTCCGGAAAAATCCATGATCCTCTCCTCTAGGTGTCGGGTTCGTGTCGATTCCGCCCGCCAGGGCTGCGAGTCCTGTGCCAGCGGGCCCCCGCCGCCGCCGCGGCCGCCCCGCTACAATCCCCCTCATGTCCCGTCCCCGCCTCTTCTTGATCGATGGCTACTCGAACATCTTCCGCGCTTTCTACGCCATCCGCAACCTCTCCAACTCGCGCGGCGAGCCGACCAACGCCGTCTACGGCTTCGTCAACATGCTGCGCAAGCTGCTGCGCGAGGAGCGGCCGGACCACGTCGGCGTCGCCCTCGACGTGTCGCGCCGCACGGTGCGCAGCGACCGCTACGAGGAGTACAAGGCGAACCGCAAGCCGATGCCCGAGGACCTGCGGCCGCAGGTGCCGAAGATCCGCGAGGCGCTGGCCGCCTACCGCATCCCGGTGCTGGAGATGACGGACTACGAGGCCGACGACGTGCTCGGCACCCTCGCCTGCAAGGCCGCCGGCGAGGGCTACGACGTGGTGCTGGTGTCGGCCGACAAGGACCTGATGCAGCTCGTCGGGCCGCACGTCCGCTTCTACCACACGGGGCGCGAGAAGTACTACGACGCGGCGGCGGTGGAGGAGGACTTCGGGCTGCCGCCGGAGAAGGTGGTCGACGTGCTGGCGCTGATGGGCGACTCGGTCGACAACGTGCCCGGCGTGCCCGGCATCGGCGAGAAGGGGGCCAAGCAGCTGATCGCCGAGTTCGGCAGCCTCGAGGAGCTCCTGGCGCGCGCCTCCGAGGTGAGCCGCAAGAGCTACCGCGAGGGCCTGATCGAGCACGCCGAGCAGGCGCGCCTGTCGCACGAGCTGGTGACCATCCACTGCGACCTGCCGCTCGCCTTTGAGCCCGACCTCCTGGTGCTCGAGGAGCCCGACAACGCGGCCCTGCGCGCCCTGTTCACCGAGCTCGAGTTCTTCTCGCTGGTCGACGAGCTGACCGCCGAGGGCGCCGGCCCCGAGGTCGAGGCGGCCGCCGAAGTGAAGGAAGCCGCGGCCTGGCAGGCGGCCACCGCCGGCCTCGGCCCGCGCATCGCCGTGGCGGTGGTCGGCGAGGTGTCGGCGCCGCTGGGCCTGGTGGTCGGCGCCGCCGGCGCCGGTGCGGGAGGAGACGGCGCCGAGGACGGCGCGGCCGCCGGACCGGTGACCTTCGCCGACTTCCGCCGCCCCGGCCTGCGCGACGCCGCCATGGCGACCCTCGCCGCCTGGGCCGGCGACGAGGCCGTCGAGCTGGTCGGCCACGACCTCAAGGAGGTGCTGCGCTGCGCCCACGGCGCCATGCGGCGCGGCGCCTGCTGCGCGCGGCTGTTCGACCTGATGCTCGTCTCCTATCTGCTCAAGCCGTCGATCCACGGCCACTCGCTCGACGAGCTGGCGCTCGAGCGGCTGCGCAGGAAGCCGCTGTCCGCCAAGGACGCGGGCTGGGACGGCAAGGGGCAGGTGCCGGAGACCGGCGGCGCCGCCCTCGCCGACTACGCAGGCGAGCGCGTCGAGCTGGTGCGGCGGCTGGCCGGCGAGATGGCCGCCGACCTCGCCGCGCAGCCGTCGCTCGAGCGCATCTACCGCGACGTCGAAGCGCCGCTGGTGCCGGTGCTGCTCGACATGGAGGAGGCGGGCATCCTCCTCGACCGCCCCTACCTGGCCGAGATGTCGCAGCGCCTCGCCGCCGACCTCGAGCGCATCGACGACCAGATCACCGCCGTCGCCGGCGAGCGCTTCAACATCAACTCGCCGCAGCAGCTCGGCGTCATCCTGTTCGAGAAGCTCGGCTACCCGGTGATCAAGAAGACCCGCAAGACGAAGCACCCGGCCACCGGCGCCGACGTGCTGGAGGAGCTGGCGGCGCGCGGCTACCCGCTGCCGGAGCTGATCCTGCAGTACCGCGAGGTGTCGAAGCTGAAGTCGACCTACGTCGACGCGCTGCCGGAGATGGTGGCGGCGGACGGGCGCGTCCACACCCGCTTCCACCAGGCGGTGGCGGCCACCGGACGGCTGTCGTCGGCCAGCCCCAACCTGCAGAACATCCCGGTGCGCACCGAGCTCGGCCAGTCGATCCGCAAGGCCTTCGTGGCGGCGCCGGGGCACCTGCTGCTGGTCGCCGACTACAGCCAGGTGGAGCTGCGCGTCCTCGCCCACATCGCCGGCGAGGAGGCGCTGATCGAGGCCTTCCGCGGCGGCGAGGACATCCACCGCACGACGGCGGCGGCGGTGCTCGGCGTGGCGCCGGAGCTGGTCAACGCCGAGCAGCGGCGGGCGGCGAAGACGATCAACTTCGGCATCATCTACGGCATGAGCGCCTTCGGCCTGGCGCAGACGCTGCACGTCTCGCGCAAGGAGGCCGAGAGCTTCATCGAGGCCTACTTCGAGCGCTACCCGGGGGTGAAGCGCTACACCGAGGAGACGCTGCGCATGGCCGAGGAGACCGGCGGCGTCGAGACCCTCTACGGCCGCGTACGATGGCTGCCGGACGTCCACTCGAAGAACTGGAACCTGCGCGAGAACGCGCGCCGCATGGCGATCAACGCGCGCATCCAGGGCACCGCCGCCGACCTGCTGAAGAAGGCGATGATCGCCGTCGACGGCCGCCTGCGCCGCGACCACCCCGACAGCCGCCTGCTGCTCACCGTCCACGACGAGCTGGTGCTCGAGGTCCCCGACGGCTCCGAGGCGGCGGTGGGCGAGATGGTGCAGCGCGAGATGGCGGGCGTCGCCGAGCTGGCGGCGCCGCTGGTCGTCGACGTCGGCGTCGGCCGGAGCTGGTACGACGCCAAGGACTGAGGCCCGCTCAGATCTCGTAGTCGCCGCCGGAGCGGATCTGCTGTCTGGCGCGGAACGGTGTAGAGTGCGCATTGTCTACCGTTGGCAAGTGCGAAATCGTTCCCTCGCCAGGAGGTCGTCCTCATGGTCTGGCTGCGCCGCTGCGTTCCGCCTCTCCTCGTGCTCCCGCTGCTCGCCGGCGGCTGTGCCTCCCCGCAGCCGCCGCCGGCCGCGCCGCTGCCGCCGCTGCCGGCCGACGGCGAGCCCCACGCCGCCTACGTGCTGCTCGGCGAGGGGCCGTCCGGCGAGGCGGTGGCCTTCGCGCGCGCCGTCGTCGACGGCGGCGAGCCGTGCCCCGCGCTGGCCGCCGAGGGCGGCACGATGGCCATGGCCAAGCGCGCCAACCCGCACGGCTTCGAGGTCGACGTCTGCGAGGCGGCGGTGCCGTTCGAGCGGCGCTTCACCCTGGTCGACGCCGCCGGCGCCGCCCTCGCCGCCGAGCTGCCGGTGGCGCGACGCGGCGTCGAGCGCGTGGTGGTGGTCGGCGACAGCGGATGCAAGCCCGACGACCAGAGCGGCTGCGGCCTCGACGACCCGGCTTGGCCCTTCCCGCGGCTCGCCGCGGCGGCCGCCGCGCGCCGGCCCGGCCTCGTCGTCCACGTCGGCGACTACAACTACCGCGGCACGCCGTCGAGCTTCGAGCGCACGGTGGACGGCCAGCCGGTGAAGACCTGGTACTACGACGCGGGCGACGGCGCCGAGCCGTCCGAGCGCTGCGAGGTGCCGGGGCCGTACTACAGCCAGAACAGCACCGGCAACCCGGACGCCGACGCCTGGGAGGCGTGGTGGCTCGACTTCTTCGAGCCGGCGCGGCCGCTGCTCGCCGCCGCGCCGTGGGTCTTCTCGCGCGGCAACCACGAGCTGTGCAGCCACGCGGGCCCCGGCTGGTTCTACTTCCTCGACGCCAGCTCGGCGCTGGTGGAGGGCGGCGGCGCGCAGCTCGCCTGCCCGTCGCAGGACGGCGAGGGGCCGGCGCTGCCGCACCTGCGCTTCGTGCCGCCGCGGGTGGTCGCCCTCGACGGGCTGGCGCTGGCGGTGATCGACTCCGCGAACGCCTGTGACGAGCTACCGAACTTCAGCGGCCGCTACGCCGAGCAGCTCGCCGCCGTCGCCGCGCGGCTGGACCGTGCGGACGGCGACGCGTGGCTGGTCGGCCACCGTCCGCCCTGGGGGCTCGACGGCACCGCCGGCGGACCGCCCTTCGGCTGCGACGGCGAGCCCGGCAGCGGCCCGGCGCCCGCCTTCGCGGCGATCAACCGCACGCTGCAGTGCGCCCTGGCGGCGCCCGGGGCGGCCGCCCTGCCGCCGCGGCTCGGCCTCTCGCTCGCCGGCCACATGCACCGCTTCGAGTCGCTGACCTTCGCCGCCGGCTCCGGCCGGCCGCCGCAGCTCGTCGTCGGCAACTCCGGCGTCGCGGAGGAGACCGGGCCGCCGACCGGCACCTTCAGCCAGGCGGTCGACGGCGTCGACGCGCAGGGCGCCTCGGTGGAGGCGTTCGGCTTCCTCGAGCTGGCGCGGGGGCCCGAGGGCGGCTGGCAGGGGACGATGTACAGCCCCGACCCGGCGGCCTGGCCGCCGGCCGTGCCGGCCTGCGGCGCGGCGGGACCGCGGCCGTTCCTGTGCGTGGCAGGCCTGCCGTAGGGAGCGCGGCAGGCCCCCGCCCTTCGACAGGCTCAGGGCTCGTCGGCAGGACCACCGACGAGCCCTGAGGAGCCCGCGCAGCGGGCGTCTCGAAGGGCGGGGTACGGATCCCGCCTACGGCCCGTTGCCCGGGTTGACCACCTCGACGCCGCAGAGCTGGCTGATCGAGTTGCCCGAGCCGTCGACGGCGGTCACCATCCACTCGATGACGTCGCCGACGCCGCCGGAGTCGTGGATGGTGATCGACGCGCCGCTGGTCGTCACCACGCACGACTGGCCCTTGTCGATCTTCTTGCCCTTCTTGGTGAACATGTAGCACTCGAAGGACGCCACCCCGACGCTCGCCACGCTGCAGTTGTCGCTCGCCGTGGCGGTGAAGGTGATGGGCGCGTCGGGCGGCGTGATGGTAGCCGGCGCGTTGCACTGGATGACCGGCGCCGAGACGTCGACCACGGTCACCGTCGCGGTGCAGGTGTCGGTCAGCCCGAGCGCGTCCTCGACGGTCAGCGTCACCGCCGTGTCGCCGAGCGCGTACGGGCCCGCCGGGTCGTGGCTGAAGCTCAGCGGCAGGTCGCCGTCCGGGTCGCCAGAGCCGCCGTCGAAGTCGGCGGAGCCGGCGACGTCGGCCTGGCAGGCGAGGTCGGCTTCCAGCACCACGTCCTGGCACACCGCCACCGGCGGCTGGTTGACCGGCGTCGTCACCGAGTCGGAGTCGTTGCCGGAGTCCGTGTCGTCGTAGCCGGCGGGCACCGCCACCGACGCCGTGTTGGCGAGGCTGCCGGAGGCGCCGGCGTCGACGCTGCAGCTCACCGTGTAGGTCACGTCGTCGCCCACCGCCACGTCGACCGTCTCGGCGAGGTCGCCCGCGCCGGCCCCGGCGCCGCACGCCGAGGCGCCGGCCGCCGCGCAGGTCCACGAGCAGGTGAGGTCGGCGGCGAACGAGTCGCTCACCGTCGCGCCGGCGACGTCCGCCGGCCCGTTGTTGCTGACCACGATCGTGTAGCCGAGCGTGCCGCCGGGGTTGACCTTCGGCGCGTCCGCGGACTTGTCGACCGCCAGGTCGGTGTCCTGCACCACGCCGGCGGGGCGGATGGGGAGCGACAGCGTGCGGTACTCGTCGGCCGCCGGCAGCGTCCAGCTCACCGTGCCAGTGGCGCCGGCGGCGGGGAACGACTGGTCGGAGGCGGCCAGCACCACGGCGTCGAAGGTGAAGCTCGAGCCGAAGCCGAAGGGCATCGTGGAGGCGAGCTCGAAACGCTGCGTCGGCGGCTCGGCGGTGAACAGCGACTGCGCCTCGTCGCCGTCGGCGAGCGCCACGAAGAGCACCGTGTTGTCCGCCTCGGTGGTGGTCACCGAGGGGCCGACGACGTTCGTTGAGGTGCCCTTCTGGGTGGCGTGGGTGCCGATCGGGCTGACGGTGTCGGCGCCGGAGTAGCGCAGCACGGCGCCCGCCGCCTGCCGCGGGTTGGGACCGAAGACGACCGAGACGCTGGTCTCGGTGCCGTCGGAGACGCGCCAGAAGGCGTTGAGCTGGCAGCGGATGCCGAGGCCGCCGGGATCGGAGTCGCAGATGGCGTCGTTGGAGCTGGCGACGATCGGCGTCCAGCCGGCCGGCGTGGTGGTCGCCGGGTTGATCTTGACGCCGACCAGGAAGATCAGCAGGTCGCCGGCGGGGCCCGGTGGCACGCCGACGGTGAGGCCGAAGTCGGCGCCGCCGGAGAAGCCGGGGTTGTTGGTGCGAGCGGTGACCACCGCCTGGAAGGCCGGCGCCTGGGCGGCGGCGGGGAGCGCCGCGGCCAGGCAGAGGACCAGGCAGGCGGCCGGCACGGCGACGGCGAGAATGCGGGACGAAGAAACACCCATGGGAAATACCCTCCCTTTTGGGAGCGCCCGGCATGGGCGCTCCCGCGCGTAGGACTGTCGAGGAATCCGTGTGTATGTTACGCCGAATCCATCGCGGGGTTCAGGCGGCGGTCACTCGCCGCATCACTTCCCTTTGCGCACCCCCTGGCCGATCAGCGTCGGCAGCGGCACCACCGGCCGCCGCGGCAGGATGTAGCCCTCGCTGGCCGCGCGCACGTCGGAGACCGAGACGAAGGCCCGCGGGTGGTACTGGCGCACGATGTCGAGCGCCCGCTCGAGGTCCTGGCGCTGCAGGATGGTGAACAGCAGGCGCACCCGGCCGCGCACGCCGCGGGCCGCGAAGCTGGTGACCCCGAACTGCGCCGTGCGCAGCGCCTCGGTGAGCTCGCTGGCGTCCTCCTCGGTGATGACGCGCAGCGACAGGAGGCCGAGCCCGAGCTTGCCCTCGAGCCTGATGCCGGCGTAGGTGCCGGCGGCGAAGCCGGCCGCGTAGGCGATCAGGTTGAGCGGCCGGTCGAGGTGCTGGAGCACCTGCGAGATGGCGACCAGCCAGACCAGGATCTCGAAGAAGCCGACCAGCGGCGCCAGCTTCTGCATGCCGCGCGAGACGAAGATGATGCGCACCGTGCCCAGCGTCACGTCGGTCATGCGGGCGGCGAAGATGAGCAGCGGCAGGCCGACCAGCACCCACAGCTCGTTGTCCATGTCGAGTTCCTTCCAGGGCTCGGTTCAGCGCAGGCGCGGTTCGGCCAGCGGCAGGGTGACCTCGAAGCGGGCGCCCCCCTCGGGGCGGTTCGCGGCCCGAATGGTACCGCCGTAGCCCTCGACCACCGCCTTGACGATGGCCAGGCCGAGGCCGGTGTGGCCGTCGCGGCGGTCGCCGCGGTAGGTGAAGAAGCGGTCGAAGATGCGGTCGAGGTGCTCCTCGGCGATGCCCGGCCCCTCGTCCTCGACCACCAGGCGGGCGGCGCCGCCGGCGGGCTCGACGGCGAGGTGGACGCGGCCGCCCGCGGCGGTGAACGACACCGCGTTGTCGAGCAGGTTCACGACCACCTGCGCCAGGCCCTCCGCCGACGCCTCGACGGCGCGCGGCCGCGCGGGCAGCCTCAGCTCGACCGCCACGGCGCCGGCCAGCGAGCCGCCGGCCTTCGAGCCCCGGCGGCCGCGCACCCGGTAGCCCTCGACCACCGCCTCGACCAGCTCGCCGAGCACCACCGGGCGCGCCGGCTCGCTCTCCATCTGGGCGTCGATCGAGCCGACCTCGCGCATGGCGG
>CAZLBJ010000250.1:0-2688 GCA_964557755.1 uncultured Thermoanaerobaculia bacterium | reverse complement strand
CCGCCCCCCCCCGCCCCCCCCGCCGCCCGCCCCCCCGCCCCGCCGCCCGCCGCCGGGCGGGGGCCGGCCGCCGCCGGCGGCCGCGACCGGCCGCTCAACGTCGTGCTGGTGATGGCGGACACGCTGCGCGCCGACCACGTCGGCGCCTACGGCCACCCGCGCGGCACCACGCCGCGGCTCGACGCGCTGGCGGCGCGCGGGGTGCTCTTCGAGCGCGCCTACGCGCAGGCGCCGTGCACCTTCCCGTCGGCCAACTCGCTGCTCACCAGCCAGCAGACGGCGCGCTTCCTCGGCCAGCCGAAGGGGCACCTGGGCATCCCCGAGGGCATGCCGTCGCTCGCCACCCTGCTCGACCAGCGCGGCTACGCGACGCTGGCGGTGTCGGCCTCGCCGGTGGTGCGCGCGACGCCCTCCGACGTCAACCTCGCCGGCGGCTTCGGCGCCGGCTTCGACCGCTTCGACGAGTCCTGCAAGTGGCTCGAGGGCGGCTGCGTCACCGAGACCGGGTTCCGCCTGCTCGACGACAGCCGCGACGGCGACCGCGAGGCGCCGTTCTTCCTCTACCTCCACTACATGGACCCGCACGACCCCTACCTGCCGCCCACCGCCGAGCGCCGGCGCTTCGCCGGCGACTACGCGGGCGGCAAAGCGTGGGTGCGCGGCGGCGACCCCAACCCGATCGCCCGCATGCTCTACCAGGACGGCCCGGAGGTGGAGGTCGCCGCCGCCGACCTCGCGTACCTGCGCGGCCTCTACGACGGCGAGATCGCCCACCTAGACGCCCAGCTCGGCGAGCTGCTGCGCGGCCTCGAGCAACGCGGCCTGCTGCGCTCGACGCTGCTGCTGGTGACCTCGGACCACGGCGAGTCGTTCCTCGAGGCCGGCCACGTCAAGCACTGCCGCAGCCTCTTCGACCGCGAGGTGCACGTGCCGCTGGTGCTGTGGCTGCCGGGCGTCGAGCCGCGCCGCGTCGCCGCGCCGGTGGCCAACCTCGACGTCGTGCCGACGGTGCTCGACCTCGTCGACGAGCGGCTGCTGGCGCTCGGCGGCGGCGCGGCCGGATCGCCGGTGACCGCCGGCGCCGCCGCCGCGGCGGCGGGCGGGGAGGCGGAGGCGGCCCAGGCGCCGAGCTTCGCCGGCCGCAGCCTGCGGCCCCTGCTCACCGGCGCCGCCGCCTCGCCGGCGGCCGCCGGCGAGGAACCGCGCGTCGTCTTCAGCTCGATCGGCGTCTGGCGCGCCGCCACCGACGGCCGCTACAAGCTGGTGCACCACCTCGGCCGCGGCACCTGGGCGCTCTACGACCTCGCCGCCGACCCCGCCGAGACCACCGACGTGCTGGCCAGCCACCGCCGTCCCTACCACCGCCTGCGCGCCGCCATGACCGCGTGGCTCGGCGAGGTCGAGGGCGGCGGCGACCTCGAGGCCACGCGCGAGGCGCAGCGCCGCCTGCGCTCCCTCGGCTACCTGCAGTGAACCTCGCCGCCGGTCCCCCTCCCGGCTCGCCCTTGACAATTCGTGAGTAAACGAGTCATCATTCGACTCGACTTGGATACGCAATGAAGTACATCCCTCCATCCCTCCCCGCGAGCCGCACCCTCTGGTGCCGCACCGCCCGGTGCGCCGCCACCCCCTGCCGCTGCGTTTGTAGCTAGCGGGCGCGGCCCCCGGGCCTCTCCGGGCGGCGGCACCCGCATTCCCCGACCCCGAAGCCTTCTACACCCCCGACGCCGCGGAGACGCCCGTTTCCGCCGGCCGCGGGCGAGCTGTAGCCGAGACACCGAGGCCACGAGGAGCGCAGTCGTGACGAGCTGGAGAGGAGAAGCAGGGACGGCCGTCGAGCCACCGCCGGCGGCGTGGGACGGAGCGTGGACGGAGGAGGGTGCGGCGGCGGCCGGCGCTCTCGAGTCGGCCACCGCCGAGGAGGTGGTGGCCTGGGCGCTGGAGCGCTTCGCCGGCCGCCTCGCCCTGGTCACCTCGCTGCAGGCAGGCGGCATCGTCCTGCTCGACCTGGTGCGCCGGCTGGGCGGCGAGCCGCGGCTGCTCACCCTGGACACCGGCCGCCTGCCGGCGGAGACCTACGACTTCGTCGAGCGGGTGCGCGAGCACTTCGGCGTCGAGGTCGAGATGATCTCGCCGCGCGCCGCGGACGTCGAGCGCATGGTGGCGCGCGGCGGCCCCAACCTCTTCTACCGCTCGCCCGAGGCGCGGAGCGAGTGCTGCCGGGTGCGCAAGGTCGAGCCGCTGCGCCGCGCCCTGCGCCCCTTCGCCGCCTGGATGGGCGGCCTGCGCCGCGGCCAGAGCGAGGCGCGCGCCGCGACGCCGAAGGTGGCGCCCGACCCGCTGGACGACGCGGGCGCCGCGCCGCGCCTGAAGATCAGCCCGCTGGCCGACTGGAGCGAGGCGCAGGTGTGGGAGCACGTGCGCCGCCGGCGCCTGCCCTACCACCCGCTCTACGACCTCGGCTACCTGTCGATCGGCTGCGCCCCCTGCACCCGGCCGGCGCGGCCGCTCGAGCACCCGCGCGACGGCCGCTGGTGGTGGGAGGCGGGCGGGGGGCGGGAGTGCGGACTGCACGTGCTGAACGGCCACGACGGTCCGCACGGCAACGGGAGCGGCTCGTGAGGCCGGCCTACTACCCGGTGTTCCTCGACCTCGCCGGCCGCCGCGCGGTGGTGGTCGGCGGCGGCA
>CAZLBJ010000249.1:0-5157 GCA_964557755.1 uncultured Thermoanaerobaculia bacterium | reverse complement strand
GGGGCCGGCCGCCGACGCCGATCCTTTCACCTTGGGCTGGATGATCCGATGGTCCTGAAGAAACTGTTCAAGGGCGGCAAGGGGAGCGGCCGCACCGAGACCGCCGGCGGCGGCGACGAGCTGACGATCGAGGACCTGATCGTGCTCGAGCGCTACGCGGAGGCCGAGGGGCGCCTGAAGCTGGCCCTCAAGCAGGTCCCGGACGACCTCCACCACCACCTCAAGCTGGCCGACGTCTACACCGCGCTCGGGCGCCGCGAGGCGGCCGCCGACGAGTACGTCTTCGTGGCCGAGGAGTACGGCCGCGACGGCTTCTACGACAAGGGCATCGCGCTGCTCGGCCGGGCGCTGAAGGTGACCCCCGGCGAGGAGCGCCTGCGCAAGAAGCTCTACGCCCTGGAGGTGGCCAAGGGGCTGGAGTACAAGCGCGAGGCGGCCACCGACGGGCTGCGCCTCTCCCGCTTCGAGGACGGCCGCAGCGGCACCAAGGCGCTGGCCGTGCAGCGCCAGTGGCACCACCTGGCGCCGGCGCCGCTGATGCAGCGCATGAGCGCCGACCAGATCCGCCGCTTCTTCTCCGCCGTCGAGATGGTGCGCCTGGCGCCCGGCACGGTGGTGGCGCACCGCGGCTCGGCCGAGGCCTTCCTCGTGGTCCTCGTCTCCGGTATCGTGGAGGCGGTGCTGCCGCGCGGCGACGGCAGGGAGACCAGCCTGCGCCTGTTCACCAGCGGCGACGTGCTGGGCGAAGCGGCGACCTTCCAGCGCGCCACCTGGCCGGCCGACTACCGGGTCACCGAGGAGGCGACGGTGCTGCGGCTGGACCGCGAAGGCGTGCAGCACGCCATGATCGGCAACCCCGACCCCAAGGGCTTCCTCGACAACCTGCGCATGGACGGCAACGACCGCCAGATCGCGGAGATGGTGGCCAAGCTGGAGGCGAGAACGCAGTGACCGCAGTGAGATCCGCGACGTGACCGTGATGCCCATCCGCCTCTTCCCGGACGAGGTGCTGCGCACCGACTGCGCGCCGGTGGAGAGCTTCGACGACGAGTTGCGCCGGCTGGTGGCCGACATGGTGGAGACCATGCACGCCGCCCCCGGCGTCGGCCTCGCGGCGCCCCAGGTGGGGGTGGCGCGCCGGGTGATGGTGGTGGACCTGTCGGTAGGCGAGGACCCGGCGCAGGTGCACGTCTTCGCCAACCCCGAGATCGTCGAGGAGGAAGGCGTGGTGACCGACTTCGAGGGGTGTCTCTCGATCCCTGGCATGAACGAGAAGGTCGACCGCCCGCAGCGCATCAAGGTGCGCGCCCAGGGGCTCGACGGCGAGCCCTTCGAGATGGAGGCCGAGGAGTGGCTGGCGCGCGCCATCTGCCACGAGACCGACCACCTGCACGGCGTCCTCTTCGTCGACCGCCTGCGCGGCCTGCGCCGCGAGAAGGCGCGCCGCCAGCTCCGCCGCATGGTGCTCGAGCAGGAGACCGAGGCGGTGGGGGTGGCGACGTGAGGCGGCACCGATTCGACGCCGCGGCGCCGTTGGCCGCGGTGCTGGCAGCCGCCCTCCTGCTGCTGCCGGCGTGCGGCGGCGGGGGCGGCGGAGGCGGCGGCACCGCGCCGCCGCCGCCGATGACCAGCCTGGCCTTCAGCCCCGCCGGCGCCGCCAGCGGGCCGAGCCTGTTGCTGCGCCGCCAGGGCACCGGCACCCAGACCCTCGAGCTCGAGGTGGCGGCGCAGGACGTCGACGGCCTCTACGGCCTGTTCTTCGACCTCGGCTACCCCGCGGCGGTGCTCTCCTTCGAGGGCGCCACCGAGGGCGACTTCCTGAGCTCCGGCGGCAACCCCACCGCCTTCCAGGTCGCCGAGCAGGAGGGCCGCCTGGTGGTCGGAATCACCCGCCTCGGCCAGGCGAGCGGGCGCAGCGGCAGCGGCGTGGTGATGACCCTGCGCTTCCGCGCCCTCGCCAGCGGCAGCGGCGCGCTGGGCTTCAGCCGCAACCAGGCACAGGCGTCCGGCGGCGACGTCCTCGACGTCGGCTGGATCGGCGGCAGCGTCCAGGCGAACCTCTAGACGTGCCCGAGATCCGCCTCTACAACACGCTGGGCCGCGAGCTGCAGCCCTTCACGCCGATGCGCGCCGGCGAGGTGCGCCTCTACACCTGCGGCCCGACGGTCTACAACCACGCCCACGTCGGCAACCTGCGCACCTTCCTCTTCGAGGACGTGCTGCGCCGGGCGCTCGAGTACCTCGGCCTGCGCGTCACCCAGGTGATGAACCTCACCGACGTCGACGACAAGACGATCGCCGGCGCCGACCGCGAGGGGGTCAGCCTGGACGAGTACACGGCGCCCTACGTCGAGTCCTTCTTCGCGGACCTCGACACCCTGCACGTCGAGCGCGCCGAGGTCTATCCGCGGGCCACCGAGCACGTCGACGACATGATCGCCCTCGTCGAGCGGCTGGTCGACTCCGGCCACGCCTACGTCAAGGACGGCTCGGTGTTCTTCCGCATCGCCAGCGACGGCGACTACGGCAAGCTGGCCCACGTCGACCCCGAGCAGCAGCGCCGCGGCGAGCGGGTGGCGAGCGACGAGTACGGCAAGGAGGACGTGCGCGACTTCGGCCTGTGGAAGGCGGCCAAGGACGGCGAGCCGTCGTGGGACTCGCCGTGGGGGCGGGGGCGGCCGGGGTGGCACATCGAGTGCTCGGCGATGAGCATGCGCTACCTGGGGGAGACCTTCGACCTCCACTGCGGCGGCGTCGACAACGTCTTCCCGCACCACGACAACGAGATCGCGCAGAGCGAGAGCGCCACCGGCAAGCCATTCGCCCGCTACTGGCTGCACAGCGAGCACCTGATCGTCGACGGCGAGAAGATGTCGAAATCGCTGGGCAACCAGTTCACCCTGAAGGACCTCCTGGCGCGCGGCGTCGACCCCCGCGCCCTGCGCTACCTGTTCGTCTCGGTGCACTACCGCCAGAAGCTCAACTTCACCTTCCAGAGCGTGGAGGCCGCGGCGGCGGCCCTGCGCCGGGTGGACGAGATGCGCTTCCGCCTGGCGCACGCGAGCGAGAGCGGCGCGCCGGACGCTCGGCTGGGCGAGGCGCTGGCGGCGGCGGAGCGCGGCTTCGCCGAGGCGCTGGCCGACGACCTCAACGCCGCCGGCGCCCTGGCGGCGTTGTTCGTCCTGGTGCGCGAGGTCAACGTGGCGGTGGAGGAGGGCCGGCTGGGCGAGGGCGACAAGGGGCGGGTGCTGGAGTTGCTGGCCCGCTTCGACCGCGTGCTAGGCGTGCTGGATCCGGAGGAGTGGAAGGCGGGGGAGGCGACCGCCCAGGGCCCGAGCGACGACGAGATCGAGGCGAAGGTGCGGCAGAGGGAAGCGGCCCGCGCCGACCGCAACTGGGCCGAGGCGGATCGCCTGAGGGACGAGCTGGCGGCGGCGGGGATCGTCCTCGAGGACACGCCCCAGGGGACGCGCTGGAAGCGGGGTTGAGGCCGGCTACCTCCTTGCCAGGAGGCGCTGCCGGATGCCCTTCGGGTCGAATCGCCCCTCGACCTCTCGCCTGACCTCCTCGCGGTGCCGAGCCCGCCTCCGCAGGTACTTTTCCACCTCGCTGCGGTGGTTCAGGTAGTAGCTGACCGCCGCGTACACCATCGGAAGACTCAGCGAGGGGTACTGCTGCTGGATCGTTTCCGGAGTCAGACCGTCGACGAACGCCTCGACCACCGTGTCGAGGGGGACGCGTGTACCGCCGACGAGGACCACTCCGTCAACTCCAGTGCTCAGTGGCGGTGGGTCCGCAGTCGGATGGAGCGGCATGGCGCCAGTATACTGTCCGTCGCTCAAAGACCTTCCTCCTCCCACCGACGAGTCCTGAGCCCGTCGAAGGACGGGGTCGTCAGCACGAGATAGCCCAGCCACCATGCCCGACCTCCTCGACCGCTTCCGCCGCCACCCCGACCCGGGCGGCCGGGGCCGGGAGGCCGAGGATGCCGCCGTTGCGTGGCTGGAGCGCCAGGGTTACCGGACAATCGCCCGCAACGCGCGCACCGGCGCCGGGGAGATCGACCTGGTGGCGGAGGAGGGCGGCACCCTCTGCTTCGTCGAGATCAAGGCGCGTAGCGGCACCAGCCACGGCCCGGCACTGGCCGCCGTGGGCGCCGCCAAGCAGCGCCGCCTCTACCGCGCGGCCCAAGCCTGGCTGCAGCGCCACCCGACCGGCGCCCCCTGCCGCTTCGACGTCCTCGCCCTCGACGCCGCCGGCGGCCGGGAAGAGCCGCGCGGCGGCTGGCGTTACACCCTGGTGCGCGACGCCTTCGAGGCGTGACGGCGCGAGAGGAGCCGCACCGGGCCAAAGCCTGGAAACGCAGGCGTTTCGGGGTTGACAGCCCGGAGCCGGGCGGCTATCCTCTCCCTTCGCCGCGCAGGCCCGGCCTACGCGGCAGCGGCAACCGGACGCGGGAATAGCTCAGTGGTAGAGCACAACCTTGCCAAGGTTGGGGTCGCGGGTTCGAATCCCGTTTCCCGCTCCAGACACCTAGCTCCAGTTGCCAGGAAAACCCGGCCGCCGCCAAGGCGGCCGTCGTCGTCTCTGGTAAGCTGGACGCCGCGAAACACCCCTCCGGGGCGACGTAGCCAAGTGGTAAGGCAAGGGTCTGCAAAACCCTCATTCGTGGGTTCGATTCCCACCGTCGCCTCCAAATCCACTCGGCAGCGGTCCTCAGCCGGAGGCGTCTAGCCGAGCGAGGAGTCGTTTGAGCTCAGGCATCAAGGCAGGTAGCTCTTCACTTGTCGCGCGCCACACGACGTCGAGATCGACAGTGTCGTAGGCGTGGATCAACTTATCCCGCATGCCCGCCATGTCACGCCACGGGATCTGCGGTGTGGATGCCCGCACGTCCTCGGGTACCGCCTTCGCGGCCTCCCCGATAATCTCGAGTGCTCTGACGACGGCGTAGGAAGTGCGAAGGTCGGACTCCAGTTCCTCGCGCGTCATCCCCTTGACGAATGCCATCGCCCGGGTCGAGTTGACGAGGATGTCCTCGATGAAGACCCGGATGTCAAGTTCACTCATCAGACCGCCACCGCCTCCCGCAGGACCCGGTCACGCAGGCGGGCTTTGAGGGCGTGGCGCATGACGAGGAGATTGACGGCCTGCTCG
>CAZLBJ010000248.1:0-10885 GCA_964557755.1 uncultured Thermoanaerobaculia bacterium | reverse complement strand
GCCGGCCGGCCTCTACGAGCGGGTGGCGGTCGCCCTCCATCTGCCGGAGCCGGTCAAGCGCGTGTTCCAGGTCGAGGCGCGGGTGGTGCAGGTGATCGAGCCGCGCCCGGGGCCGGACGGCGGGCGCACAGGCGGCGGCATGGGCCTCGAGCTGATCGACACCGACCGCGTGCTCGACGACCTGCAGCCGCTGGTCAAGCTCCTCGAGGGCTGACTCGAGGACCGAGTCGAGGGCCGGCCGTCGGCAGGGTGCGGTCGAGCCAGGCGGCGGTGAGCTCCCAGGCCGGCCGGCTGCGCGGGTCGGTGACCAGCGTCATGTGGCCGGGCTCGCGGCGCAGCTCCGGCAGGTCGCGCCGCCCGATCTCACGCAGCTCGACCGGTGCGCGCTCCATCGCCGCCGCGAAGCACTCGACGCACGGCGTGCGGCTGACCCAGCGGTCGCCGCGGGCGTTGAGCACCAGCACCGGCACCCGCACGCGGGCGAGCGCCGCCAGGTAGTCCACCGCGCCGTCCTGGCTGGTCCACCGGCCGCTGCGCGCCCAGTCGTGGAACTGCCGCACGTAGGGCACCGCCTCGTCTTCGGTGCCGATGCCGAGGCGCCGCGCCGGCATGCGGCCCACCGTCCGCGCCAGCCCGTACCAGGAGGCGAGGACCAGGCGCTTGACCCACCAGCGCGCCGCCGACGGCTCGTGGCGGCGGATCCACACCACCGGCGAGATCAGCACCGCGGCGTCGACCGGCAGGTCCGGGTCGAGGCCGAGCGCCACGCCGCCGCCGTGCGCCGACAGGCTGTGGCCGACCAGCGCCCGCGGCAGCTCCGGGTGCCGCCGCGCCACCGCCCGCAACGCCGCCGGCAGGTCGCGCTGGACGACGTCGTCGTAGCTCCACACGCCGCCCTCCGCCGCGCGCGGGCCGCTGGCGCCGTGGCCGCGCAGGTCGAGGGCGTAGACGTGGAAGCCGCGGCGGCGCAGGAAGCTCACCAGGCCGCGCCCCGGCGGTCGGTCCATCGTCTTGCGGTTGACCATCATGCCGTGCGAGACGAGCACCGCGCCGCGCGCCGCAGCGCCGCCAGGGCCGGCCGCCGCCGCCGGCGGGTGCTCCTCCATGTGCAGCGTCCAGCCGTCGGGGGTGTCGACGGGGATCAGCGGGCCGCTCATTCGACGGGTTCCGCCATCGCCCGGAACATCGCCTCCACCCCTTCGGGCGGCCGCGTCGCCAGGCTGACCAGCACGGTGGCGGCGAGGCCGGCGAGGAAGCCGGGGATCAGCTCGTAGAGGCGGCCGCTCAGTGCCGGCGTCAGCTTCCAGGCGACGGTGACGACCGTCCCCGCCACCAGGCCGGCGAGGACGCCGGCGCGGGTGGTGCGCCGCCAGTAGAGGGCGAGGATCGAGGTCGGCCCGAGCGCCGCGCCGAGCCCCGCCCAGGCGAACAGCACGAGCCAGAACACCAGGTCCTCGGCGCCGAGCCCGAGGACGAGCGCCAGTGCCACCAGCGCCGCCACCGCCAGCCGCGACAGCAGCACCAGGCGGCGCTGCGGCACCGGCCGGCCGCGGCGCAGCACCTTCTCGTAGAGGTCGCGCACCACGCTCGAGGCGGCGACCAGGAGCTGCGAGTCGGCGGTCGACATGATGGCGGCGAAGATCGACGCCAGCACCATGCCGAAGAGCACGGGGTGGAGGAGCTGGCCGGCGAGCGCCGGGTAGAGGTTCTCCGGGTCGCCGCCGGGCAGCGCCGCCACGGCCGGGAACCAGGCGCGCCCCGCCAGCCCGACGACCAGCGCGCCCCACGCCATCAGCACGTTCCAGACGGTGCCGACGACGGCGGCGACGCGGAGCTGCTCGGCGTCCGCGATCGACATGTAGCGCGCCAGGATGTGCGGGCTGCCCGGCGAGCCGAGCCCGATGCCGACGAAGCCGAGGAAGACGCCGAGGCCGAGCGCCGCCGGGTCGACCAGCGCCGGGTCGAGCGCCGCCAGCTCCGCCAGCACCGCGCCGAGGCCGCCGCGCTGGAGGATGGCCACCATCGGCAGCGCCACCAGGGCGACGAGCATGAACACCGCCTGCACCAGGTCGGTGAGGCTGACCGCTAGGAAGCCGCCGAGCACCGTGTAGGCGAGCACGATGCCGGCGGTGAGCAGCAGCCCCGCGGTGGGGGAGAGCCCGAAGCCGGCGGCGAACGCCTTGCCGCCGGCGACGAACTGCGCCGCCACGTAGCCGACCATGAAGAGGAGGATGACGGCGACCAGGACGGCGCGCAGGGCGACGGCGGCGGCGGGGACGGCGGCGGGCCGTCCGGCGGCCTCGTTCTCGCTCGCCGCCTCCTCCTCGCCGAGCCGCGTGGCGAAGAAGTCGGGCACGGTGACGCAGTCGAAGCGGCCTGCGAAGCGGCGCAGCCGGCGGCCGTAGTAGAGGAAGAGGAAGACCTCGACGGCGACGTAACCGACCACCGCCCACACCGCCGAGGCGCCGCGGCTGTAAGCCATGCCGCTGACGCCGAGGAGCAGCCAGGCGCTGCGCCCCGACACCACCGCCGACAGGGCGACGACGAAGCGGTTCATGCGCCGGCCGCCGACGAAGAACTCGGCGATGCCGGCCGAGGAGAAACGCGCCGAGACGACGCCGAGGCCGACGACGACCAGCAGGTAGGCGACGAAAGCGGCCACCGCCGCCGGACCGGCGGCGGCCGGAGCCGCGGCGGCGCCCTCCATCAGCGCCGCCTCCCTCCGCCGGTGCGGCGGCGGGCGAGCAGCACGGTGACGGCCACGATGGCCGCCGGCAGCACGACGTAGGCGAGGTAGAAGGAGATCACGGTTCGGCGCCGCATCCTACCGTGCGGCACGCGCGTAGCATGCGGCACCCGGGCGCTGCGGCTATCATAGGGTCGCACGCTGCGGACCGATGATCTCCGACTCCCACGAGGAAGGCTCGATGCTCCCGAAAGCGGGGCTGGACGAGCTGCTGTCCCGCCTCACCGCCACGCTCGCCGAGGCCGAGGGGTTGCTGCGCGACCTGGAGGGTCCGGCGGACGACGAGCTGGCGGCGGTGTCGCGCGGCCTCGAGCGGCGCCTGTCGGCGGCCGAGCAGGACCGCCGCGAGCTGGCCCTGCGCCTGGTCGAGACCGAGCGCCGCGCCGAGCGGCTGATGACCCTCTACGTCGCCACCTACCACCTGCACGCGCGCCAGGAGCCGGCGGAGGTGGAGTCGGCGATCGCCGAGATCGCCATCGACCTGCTGGGAGCGCGCCGCTTCGCCCTGCTGCTGCGCGAGCGCGATCGCTTCGTCGTCACCCTGACGCGCCCCGCCGTGCCGCCGGGCGAGGTCGACCCGCTGTTCGCGGGCGGCGTCTACGCCGGAGGCGAGCCGCTGATCGACGCCGCCCTGCGCACCGGCGCCCTGCGCCTGGCGGGCGACGAGCCGGCGGCCGAGAAGCACCGCGTCCTCGCCGCCGTGCCGCTCAACGTCGAGCAGGAGACGGCGGGCCTGCTGGTGATCCTCGACCTCTTCGAGCAGAAGCGCAGCCTGACCCTCGAAGACCGCGACCTCCTCGACCTCCTCGCCGCCCACGCCGCCTCGGCGCTGCTGGCGGCCCAGCTCTTCCACGTCAAGGACCGCAAGCTCCGCACCTTCCAGAGCCTGCTCGAGCTGGCGAGACCAGGGCGGCGGGGCGGGTGACCTTGGGCGTTGAACACGACGACGCGGCTCGACGACCGAGGCTCACCTCCTTCAATGTGGCGCGGACCGCGGTTCGGCCGGGGGTAAGGCTCAGTTTGGCGGCACGACCGGACCGGCTCTTCGCGACCGATAAGCGTCAAGGTCGAATGAGCCGGAGACACCGGCGCTTACGCTGTCGGCCCCCAGGCGCACCGTGTCGATTCGTCCGTTCGAGTTCGAGAGAGGGGTGAGGGTGGCAAAGAGCACACTTCCAACGTAGAGGTGGAGGTAACCATCCTCTGCGTCCGGCTGAGCAGACTTCCAATCGAGGGAGATCCAGGTCCAGCCCGTAGGCGCCGCGACCTCGGAGACACCTTCGGTCGTGGCGAATGAGCCGTCATTGCGTCGCGCGCGGACGACGAGTCGAGTCTCGTCCAGTAGTACATTCTTCATCGCTGTTATCCACAGCCAGCTAGAACCGTCAGCAGCGCGTCCGGTGAAAAGGTCCAGATGATCTGAGTCGCCCAGTACGAGGTTGTCGAGACGTACGAAGAATCCCGCTGCGTACCGGCGCTCAGCTCTCGGGGATCGATCCTCGAGCCAGGCCTCGGGAACGAGATGGGATTCGATCGAAGCCTCAAAACGAGCGCCCGAGAGTACGGCGAACCCCTCATCCAACACGATTCGTTCGCCGGCTCGAAAAGTGACTTGTTCCGGTGGCACGATGTCGGTAGCTGAGCTGAGGATAGTGCGGCAAGCCTCATGAACAGCCGGTCCTGAGATTGTCTGATCATGGAGTCCCAACTCCGCGGGGCCAGAACACGAAGAGCCCACGTTGACCCGGAGCCCGTAGTTCCCGTCGTAAGCCGCAGACGAAGTTACATCGAGGGTTCCCGCATTCGTGAAAAGCGGATCTGCCAGCATCAGAATCAGCAGATAGCCGAGTCGCGAGATCCTTTTGATGCCAAGCTGGAATATCGGTGGCGCCTTCACGGAAGAGAGTTTCAGCCGAAGTCGTTTCATGAGCAGCTCATGGTTGGGGTCCAGACTCAGTCCAAAGAGAGGTGTCACCGGATTCGAAGTCGTCGTCGAAGAGCCGGGAGCTGCCGAGCGCGAACAGCGATAATTCATAAACGGTCACGGTGATCGTATGGCTCGTTGGATCCACATCCCCGTCCGTGAGCACCCACGTGTCGCCGTTCCAACGGAAGATCTCGAAGTGGTCTTCGGGCGTCCCCGGATGGAGGTAGGCCGGGTCGTACTGGAAGATGACGTCGAGCGGAAACTCGACCGGTCCTTCGAAGGCCACGTACCAAAAGACCGCGGGATCAGTCACCAACAATGGACCAAGGCCGCTGTCGTTGCTGGCCGCGCTCGAGTGGAGCCCATTCTCGGCTCCCCTTCGAGCGAGCGGCAGCGGGATTGAACGGGGAACGGCGGCGAAGTTGGTGACCAGCAATCCCGGACCTGCCGGGTGCGTGAAGAGAATCGTGATCGGCTGGCCACCCGGGGCCGGGACGGGGATGTTCGGCGGCGGCAACAAGAGCGGAATCGGCGACTCGACCGGCGGCGAAGTCGGGATGCAGTTCTCGATCAAGCGCGGCCTGCATTCGTTGGCGATCGGATCGCAATAGCGGAAGACACAAGGATCCTCGCTCAGGCAGGGATCGCCATTACAGGGTGGCTTGCCTTCGGCCGAACAGTCGAACTCAGCGCACTCATCGAGTCCGGCGTCGCAATAGCGGTAGATGCAGCGCTCGGGTTCCGATTCGCCGCATTCCATCCCGTCACACGGCAGGTCCGGCGATGGACCGGAGCAATCCGGAACCTCCAGATGAACGCAACCATCGAGGGCGGTGTCGCAGAAGTCGATGGTACAGCCGTCTGGGTCCGAACAAGAAGGCCGGTCCCCCGGCACACACCCGGTTTCCGGGCTGCAGCTTTCCTTCCCATTGCAAAAGATTCCATCGTCACACGACAAAGGTGTCCCTGCCTCGCATCCTGTTGCAATGTCGCAGAACTCCAGTCCATTGCAGGCGTCGCCGTCGTCGCAAACAACAGGTTCGCCAGAAAGGCAGGCGCCCTGACCGTCGCAACTGTCCGAAGTTGTACAGACGTCGTGAAGGCCGCAGACGGAGCCTGCCGGCTCAAACTCGCAGCTTGGGGAGCAGCAGTCACCAGCTTCTGTGTTGGCATCGTCGCACTGCTCGCTGGACTGCAGAATGCCATCGCCGCAGAACTCGGTGGGGAACTCGGCCGCATCGCAGGGGGTAGAGATCCCTGCTCCGCCCTTCTCGATGGTCACCTGGTTGAACCAGTGATCGATGTGGTTGCCAACTGACTCGTGAAGGGGCGGGCATGCCGGGAGGATAGAGCCTTGCTGGACGGTCGTCGAGGCTCCTGCGACGATGGTCCACGGGCAGATGTTGAACGGCTGGCACGGTGGCGTCTGGATACCGCGGACGATGAACCCTCCGCCGACCTCCGGGAACGGATCTGTCCAGGCGACGAAGAAGTTGGCCTCCACACCCCCGGGTTCACAGAAGGTGAGTAAGTCGTCGAGCCGAACGAGAATCCGGACTTGAAAGGGATCGGCTTCTTCCGAGCAAGCCATCTCGACCCAGGTTTGTCCGCTGGCTTGGCCGGGCAGGATGAGAGCGACCAGGAGAACACTGAACAATCTGGCGTGAGCGCTCATTGTTGAGATGTTGGAAACTCGTTTTTGTGGACTACTACAAACTCTAAGTTATGATCGGGCTAGCTGTCAAGGCTGCGGCGCTTCAAAGGTAGCGGTTGCGGCAGCACTGCGGGAGACCGCGGAGGAGTGATAACCAGTTCCTCTTTCTGCTCAGCCCGAGCTCGCCAGCAGCTCCTCCACGTCCAGCGGCTCGGTGACCATCGCCAGGTTGCCGGCGGCGTCGCGCGGCCAGTCTTCGCGCGGGCGGTCGTGGTAGAGCTCGACGCCGTTGCCGTCGGGGTCGCGCAGGTAGATCGCTTCGGAGACGCCGTGGTCGGCGGCGCCCTCCAGGGGGATGCCGGCGTCGAGCACCCGGCGCAGGGCGCCGGCGAGGGCGGCGCGGGTGGGGTAGAGGATGGCGAAGTGGTAGAGGCCGGTCGTCCCCGGGGGCGGCCAGGCGCCGCCGCGGCTCTCCCAGACGTTGATGCCGACATGGTGATGGTAGCCGCCGGCCGAGAGGAAGGCCGCACCCGCGCCGAAACGCTGGGTCAGCTCGAAGCCGAGGACGTCGCGGTAGAAGGCGAGGGAGCGCTCGACGTCGGCCACCTTCAGGTGCACGTGGCCGATGCGCACGCCCGGGTCGATCGGACTCCTGCCGTCTCTCTCGCTCACTTCCGCTCCCCGACGTGCTCGACGAACTCCGCGACCAGCCTGCCGAGGTGGTGGCGGATCTTGTCGTCGACGAGGTTGCCGTCGGCGTCGAAGACGTCGGCGGCGCGGGCGACGTAGAGCTGGCGGCCGGACCAGGGGGCGGTGCCGAGGGTGCGCAGGACCGGCAGCCAGGCGGCCTGGGCGAGGCGCGTGCCGCCGCCGCCCGGCGTGGCGCCGAGCAGCGCCACCGGTTTATTGCCGAAGACGCGCGGAATGTCCTTCGACGGCCGCGACAGCCAGTCGACGGCGTTCTTGAAGACGCCCGGGATGCCGTGGTTGTACTCCGGCGTCGCCAGCAGCAGGCCGTCGGCGGCGCCGATCCGCTCCTTGAGCTCGGCCACCACGGCGGGGATGCCGTGCTCGCTCTCGACGTCGCCGTCGTAGAGCGGGATGCCGGCGATCGACGCCACCTCGATGCGCGATCCCTCCGGCGCCAGCTCCGCCGCGGCGCGCAGCAGCATCGTGTTGTACGAGCCGCGCCGCAGGCTGCCGGAGAGGCCGAGGAGGGTGGTCATCGCTCCGCCGCCGCACCGCGCCCGCGCACCGGGTCGATGACCACCGTGTACGGCGGGTAGACGTCGCGGTCGAGCGGCCAGGGGATGAGCAGGCCGGCGCCGACGCGCGCGGCCACCTCCTGGCCGTAGAGCAGGTCGACCAGGTACATGGCGACGTCGTAGCTGCGCACGCCGCCCTGCGAGGTGAGCATCTTGCCGTCGTGGACGAAGCTGACGTTGATGCGCAGGTCGACGGCGGGGTAGCGCGCCGCGAAGTCGTCGTAATCCTTCGGGAAGGTGGTGGCGGCGTGGCCGTCGAGCAGGCCCGCTTCGGCGAGCACGAAGGCGCCGTCGCACAGCGACACCACCCAGCTCGCCCGCGCCGCCGCCTCGCGCACCCAGGCGATCAGCGCCTCGTTGTCGAGGTCGAGGTCCATCGACCCCTCGGCGCTCGGCACCACCAGGACGTCGGCCTCCGGGGCGTCGTCGAATCCGAAGTCGGGCTGCAGCACGAGGCCCTCGAAAGTGCGCACCGCTTCGCCGTCCGGCGACACGGTGAACACCTCGATGCCCGGCGCCGGCGTGGTGTGCAACGGCGTGTGGTGGAAGACGTCGAGCGGCGCCATCAGCTCGGTGTTGTAGACGCCGTCGACCACCAGGAAGGCGGCGCGCAGCGGCCGGCCGGCCGGCAGCTCGGGGCGCCGCGGGCGCTCGGTGACGGCGCCCGTGTCGGCGATCACGCCTGCCGGCGCCTCCGTGGCGGCGGTGGCGGCGGCGGCGGTGCAGCAGCCGCCGGCGGGGACGAGGACGGCGGCGAGGGCGGCGAGGAGCAACGCGGCGAGCGGGGCGGGGAGGGCGGGGCGGCGTGGAATCGCGCGGCGCGCGGTACTGTTGGACATGGTTCGAGGATTCTAACGCCACATCGAAGGAGGACATCCGTGCCCTACAGCCCACTACTGGTCAAGCCGATGCGCGAGGAGCTCACCGCCGCCGGCGTCGAGGAGCTGCTCAGCGCCGACGACGTCGACCGCTGGATGAACGAGAGCTCCGGCACCGCGCTACTGGTCGTCAACTCGGTCTGCGGCTGCGCCGCCGGCATGGCCCGACCCGGCGTCCGCACCGCCCTCGAGCAGGGGCCGCGTCCGGACCGCGTCGCCACCGTCTTCGCCGGCCAGGACCTGGAGGCCACCGCCCGCGCCCGCGCCCACTTTCCGGACCTCCCGCCATCCTCCCCGTCGATGGCCCTGTTCAAGGACGGCGAGCTGGTCTACTTCGTGCCCCGCCACCGCATCGAGGGGCGCAGCGCCCAGGACGTCGCCGCCGACCTGGTGAGCGCCTTCCGCGAGCACGGCGCGGCCAGCGAGGTGCCGGCCTAGACGCCGGCGGCCCGCTTTCCATGGGCACCTTCCATCACGACAAGCACCAGCTCCACGGCATCACGGTCGTCGTCGCCACCCAGGGGCCGGAGGTCTACGTCGGCCGCTGCGACGACATCGACGACGAGCGGGTGATCCTGCTCGACGCCGACGCCCACCGCGACGGCGACGACGGCCGCAGCAACGAGGAGTGGGTGCGCCGCGCCGCCGAGTACGGGGTGTGGCCCAGGCACCGCCGCGTCGTGCTGCCGCGCGCCGAGGTCTCTTCGGTGCGCCGCCTCGGCGAGGTGTAGCGGCGCGGCGAGGTGGCACCGATGGCCGGCGGGGACGGCGCGGCCGCGCTATGATCCCGGCCGACCATGACCCACCTCGGCATCCTGATCGGCGCCCTCTACTGCGCCCTGGCCGTCGCCGCGGGGGCCTTCGGCGCCCACGGGCTCGCCGGCCGCCTCGACGCCCGCTCCCTCGAGCTGTGGGAGACCGCGGCGCGCTACCTGATGTACACCGGCCTCGGCCTGCTGGCCGTCGGCGTCCTCGACCAGCTCTGGCACGAGCGGCTGCTCACCGCCGCCGCCGGCAGCCTGGCGCTCGGCGGCTTGGTGTTCAGCGGCACCGTCTTCGCCCTCGCCCTCGGCGGGCCACGGGTGCTCGGCGCGGTGACGCCGCTCGGCGGCCTGCTGCTCATCGCCGGCTTCCTCGCCGTCGCCTGGACCGCCATCGCCCGCTCGCTGGACTGACGCCCGTCGCTGGAGCGAGGCTGGCGGCGGCGCCCGCCGTCGGCTAGCATGGGGCGGGCCCCGTCGCCGGGCCCGACTCCAACGAAGCTGCATCCGCACCCGACGAACACCTTCCCGCAGGAGGTTCGCTTCCCATGCCCAACGCCATCGTCCAGACGCCCGTGCCGGTCAACGAGCCGGTCAGGAAGTACGGCCCCGGCTCGCCGGAGAAGGCGTCGCTGAAAAGGAAGCTCGACGCCATGCTCGGTGAGCGGATCGACATCCCGCTCGTCATCGGCGGCCGCGAGGTGCGCACCGGCGACACCGTGGAAGCGGTGTGCCCGCACGACCACGGCCACGTCCTCGCCACCTGGCACCAGGCCGGCGAGGCGGAGGTCGCGATGGCGGTCGAGGCGGCGGCGGACGCCTGGCGCGAGTGGTCGGAGACGCCGTGGGAGGCGCGCGCCGCGGTGTTCCTCAAGGCCGCCGAGCTGCTCGCCGGCCCGTGGCGCGACGCCGCCAACGCCGCCACCATGCTCAACCAGTCGAAGACGGTGATCCAGGCGGAGATCGATGCCGCTTGCGAGCTGATCGACTTCTGGCGCTTCAACCCGCACTTCATGCGCGATCTGTACGCCGAGCAGCCGCTGTCGTCGCCCGGCGTGTGGAACCGCGTCGAGTACCGGGCGCTCGAGGGATTCGTCTTCGCCGTCACGCCGTTCAACTTCACCTCGATCGGCGGCAACCTGCCCACCGCGCCGGCGCTGATGGGCAACACCGTGCTGTGGAAGCCGGCGTCGAGCACCGTCTTCTCGAACTACTACCTCTACAAGGTGCTGGAGGCGGCGGGGTTGCCGCCCGGGGTGATCAACTTCGTGCCCGGCCGCGGCTCGCAGGTGGGCAACCCGGTGCTCGCCCGGCCGGAGCTGGCGGGCATCCACTTCACCGGCTCGACGCCGGTCTTCCAGGGCATGTGGAAGACGATCGGCGAGACCATCCACCGCTACCACACCTACCCGCGCATCGTCGGCGAGACCGGCGGCAAGAACTTCGTCTTCGCCCACCCCTCGGCCGAGGTCGAGACGCTGGTCGTGGCGATCGTCCGCGGCGCCTTCGAGTACCAGGGCCAGAAGTGCTCCGCCGCGAGCCGGATCTACCTGCCGCGCTCGCTGTGGGGGAGCGTGCGGGACCAGGTCGTCGCCGCCCTCGAGGAGGTGAAGCTCGGCGACGTCCGCGACTTCAGCAACTTCGTCTCGGCCGT
>CAZLBJ010000247.1:0-3680 GCA_964557755.1 uncultured Thermoanaerobaculia bacterium | reverse complement strand
CTGGCCCCGGGCCGCAACCGTCAACGAGTGTCGCGAACGCTCCTGGCCCCGGGCCGCAACCGTCAACGAGTCCCGTCGACGGTCCTGGCCCCGGGCCGCAGGTGGGACCGGCTCGCCTGCATCCCGGATCGCGGCGTTGGTCCCACGGAGCCGGCGGTCCGACCCAGAGGCGTTGTTTTGGGGGGAAACCCGCCGTACAGTGCTCACGTGGACGACGAAAGAAACAAGTGATTGCTTCACAGGTCGTCCATGTTCGGCGCAGGCCAGGCGGGGGTCGGCGTCGGACGGGCTGGGCGGCGACCGCTGGTTCATCACCCTGGTCATCCATCGAGCGGCGCCGCCCGGCCTCCACCTTTCCTCCCCTCCCCTTCGCCATCGATCACTGTACCAGGCGCCGGCGGGATCCGGAAGATCCGGATCGCCAGTAGATCCGGATACACTCTCTCCGCTTTGGAGACCTGGCACTTCCCTGTCGCGCTGATCCTCGCCTTCTTATGTGGGCTCGCCCTGGGCTCGCTCCTCCTCTGGCTCTGGTACCGGGCCCGCATCACCCTGCTCCTCGCCGAGCGCCAGACCGAGGCCGAGCGCACGGCCTGGAGCGAGAGCGCGCAGGAGCAGCTGCGGCTCCACTTCCAGGTACTCACCGGCCAGCTCCTGGAGCAGAGCTCCCAGGAGCTCGCCAGCCGCTCACGCGAGCAGCTCGAGGCGGTCGCGGCGCCGCTCAGCCGGACGCTCGAACAGCTCGGCGGCCAGGTGCGCGAGCTCGAGAAGGAGCGGCAGGGAGCGTACCAGGGGTTGCGGCAGGAGATCCAGCTGCTGCGCACCGCCCACGCCGACCTGCACCGCGCCGCCGGCGACCTCGATCGGGCGCTGCGCTCCTCGAGTGCGCGCGGTCGGTGGGGCGAGGTGCAGCTGCGGCGGGTGGTCGAGATGGCGGGGATGGCCGAGCACGTGGACTTCACCGAGCAGCCGACGGCCGAGGGGATGCGCCCCGACATGATCGTCCACCTGCCGGGACGGGGGGTGCTGCCGATCGACGCCAAGGCGCCGATGAAGGCGTACCTCGATGCCTCATCCGCGGCCGGCGAGGAAGAGCGCCGGCGCTGCCTCGACGCCCACCTGAAAGCGCTCCGCCAGCGCACCGCCGAGCTCGGACAGCGTCGCTACTGGGAGCAGTTCGACTCGACGCCCGACTTCGTCGTCATGTTCCTCCCCAACGAGGCCTGCCTCGGCGCCGCCTTCGAGCGCGACCCCGACTTCCTCGACTTCGCCCTCCGCCACCGTGTGATGCCGGTCACCCCGGTGACCCTGCTGGCGCTCCTCAAGTCGGTGGCGTACGGCTGGCAGCAGCACCGGGTGGCGGAGAACGCCCGCCAGATCGCCCAGCTCGGCCGCGACCTGCACGGCCGCCTGATCACCTTCCTGGAGCGGCTGCGCGGCCTCGGCCGGGGTCTCGACGCCGCGGTCGAGAGCTACAACCAGGCGCTCGGGTCGCTCGAGCGGCGGGTGCTGCCGGCAGCGCGCCGCCTCGAGGAGACCGGCGCCTCGACCGACCCTCTTCCCGCGGTCGAGCCGGTGCGGCAAAGCGTCCGCCGACCGATGGCGGAGCCGGACGACGGCGGGTAGCCGCACCCAAAGAAAAAGGCCGGTCCAGGTGGACCGGCCTTCTGCGGAGCGGGGTACGGGGACGGCTTACATCATGCCGCCCATGCCGCCCATGCCGCCCATGCCGCCGTGGCTGTCGCCGCCACCCTTCTCGTTCTTCTCCTTGATCTCGTAGACCATCGCTTCGGTCGTGAGCAGGAGACCGGCGATCGAAGCGGCGTTCTGCAACGCGTTCTTCGTCACCTTGGCGGGGTCGATGACGCCCGCCTTCACCAGGTCCTCGAACTCGCCGGTGGCGGCGTTGAAGCCCACGTTGCCGCTGCGCGACATGATCTCGCGCACCACCACCGAGCCTTCCTCGCCGGCGTTGGCCGCGATCTGCCGCGCCGGCTCCTCGAGCGCCCGGCGCACGATCTGGGCGCCGACGGCCAGGTCGCCCTCGGCCTGGACGTTGTCGATGCTCGAGATGGCGCGCAGCAGGGCGACGCCGCCGCCGGCGACGATGCCCTCCTCGACCGCCGCCTTGGTGGCGTGCATCGCGTCCTCGACGCGGGCCTTCTTCTCTTTCATCTCGGTCTCGGTCGCGGCGCCGACCTTGATCACCGCCACGCCGCCGACCAGCTTCGCCAGACGCTCCTGGAGCTTCTCGCGGTCGTAGTCGGAGCTCGTCTCTTCGATCTGGTTGCGGATCTGCTTGACGCGGCCGGCGATCGCCTCGCGGCGGCTCGCTTCGTCGGCGTCGGTGACGACGGTGGTGTCGTCCTTGGTGATGACGATCTTCTTCGCCTCGCCGAGGTCGGCCCACTGCACGTTCTCGAGCTTGATGCCGAGGTCCTCGGTGATCACCTTGCCGCCGGTCAGGGTGGCGATGTCCTGCAGCATGGCCTTGCGGCGATCGCCGAAGCCCGGCGCCTTGACCGCCGCCACGTTGAGGGTGCCGCGCAGCTTGTTGACCACCAGGGTGGCCAGCGCCTCGCCCTCGATGTCCTCGGCGACGATGAGGAACGGCCGGCCCTGCTTGGCCACCTGCTCGAGGATCGGCAGCAGGTCCTTCATCGACGAGATCTTCTTCTCGTGCAGCAGGATGGCCGCGTTCTCGAGCACCGTCTCCATGCGCTCGGAGTCGGTGACGAAGTAGGGCGAGAGGTAGCCGCGGTCGAACTGCATGCCCTCGACCACCTCGAGGGTGGTCTCCAGGCCCTTGGCCTCCTCGACGGTGATGACGCCGTCCTTGCCGACCTTGTCCATCGCCTCGGCGATGATCTGGCCGATCTCCGGGTCGTTGTTGGCGGAGATGGAGCCGACGTGCGCGATGTCCTTGCCCTCGACCGGCTTCGCCTGGGCGTCGATCGAGCCCACCGCGGCCCGGGTCGCCGCGTCGATGCCGCGCTTGATCTCCATCGGGTTGGCGCCGGCGGTGACGTTCTTCGAGCCCTCGCGGAAGATGGACTGGGCGAGGACGGTGGCGGTGGTGGTGCCGTCACCGGCGACGTCGGAGGTCTTCGACGCCACCTCGCGCACCATCTGCGCGCCCATGTTCTCGACCGGGTCCTTGAGCTCGATCTCCTTGGCCACGGTGACGCCGTCCTTGGTGATCGACGGCGAGCCGAACTTCTTCTCGATGACGACGTTGCGGCCCTTCGGGCCGAGGGTGACCTTCACCGCGTCGGCCAGCTTGTTGACACCCCGGAGGATGGCGGCACGCGCATTCTCGGAGTAGATGATTTGCTTGCTCATGCTCTGTTTCTCCTGTCTCTCTCGGGGCTCACTGGATGACGGCGAGGATCTCGTCCTCGCGCACGATGACGTAGTCCTCGTCGCCGATCTTGATCTCGCTGCCGGAGTACTTGCCGATCAGCACGCGGTCGTCGACCTTGACGTCCATCGGCGCGCGCTGGCCGTCGTCGTTGAGCTTGCCGGGGCCGACGGCGATCACCTTGGCCTCCTGCGGCTTCTCCTTGGCGGTGTCGGGAATGATGATGCCGCCGCGCACCTGCTCCTCGACCTCCATGCGCTGGACCACCACTCGATCGTGTAGCGGACGGATGTTCACGGTTGCTTCCTCCTCGCGGGCG
>CAZLBJ010000246.1:0-5708 GCA_964557755.1 uncultured Thermoanaerobaculia bacterium | reverse complement strand
CCGCGCCGGCCGCCGACCTCGAGCCCGGCAACCCGGCGGTGGCCGGCATGGGCTCGGGCAGCGCCACGATCGCCGGTTCGGTGACCTACACCGGCCAGGTGCCCACCCTGCAGCCGATCCGCATGGACGCCGATCCGGAGTGCGCCGCCAAGCACACCGGGCCGGTCTACGGGCAGATCCTCGAGCTCGGCGACGGCCAGACCATGGCGCACGTCTTCGTCAAGGTGACCAACCCGCCGGCGGGCGACTACCCGGCGCCGTCGCAGCCGGCGGTGATCGACCAGGACGGATGCGTCTACCACCCGCACGTGATGGGCGTCCTGGAGGGCCAGGACCTCGTCTTCCTCAACTCCGACGAGTTGCTCCACAACGTGCACGGGCTGCCGGAGCAGAACCGCGAGTTCAACCTCGGCATGCCGGCGACCCGCACCCAGGCCTCGGTCGAGCTCAACACGCCGGAGCCGCTGTTCCCGGTCAAGTGCGACGTCCACCCGTGGATGCAGGCCTACGTGGCGGTGATGGAGCACCCGTTCTTCGCCGTCACCGGCGTCGACGGCGCCTTCGAGATCGCCGGGCTGCCGGCCGGTGAGTACCAGGTCGAGGCCTGGCACGAGAGGCTCGGCACCCGCACCGGCACGGTGACCGTCGCCGACGGCGAGACCGGCAGCGTCGACTTCCAGTTCGACGTGCCGCAGTCGTAGCCGCTCCGCCGACCAACGACGAGGGATCGACGTCCATGGCAGACCACGAGCAGCACGAGACGATCGCGGCGGGCGGCGGGGGGTCCGAGGTCGGGCACCCCGGCGTCGTCCACGAGGAGCCGGGCTTCTGGCGCACCTACTGGTTCTCGGTCGATCACAAGACGATCGGCATCCAATACGCGATCACCGGCCTGCTCTTCCTCCTCTTCGGCTTCTGCCTGATGATGCTGGCGCGCTGGCAGCTCGCCTACCCCGGCGAGCCGCTGCCGCTCATCGGCGGGCTGCTGGGGGACAGCCGCATGCCCGGCGGCGTCATGCTGCCCGAGTTCTACAACCAGCTCGGGGCCATGCACGGCACCATCATGGTCTTCCTGGGCGTCGTCCCGCTGGCGGTGGGCGGCTTCGGCAACTACGTGGTGCCGCTGCAGATCGGCGCCCCGGACATGGCCTTCCCGCGCCTCAACATGGCGAGCTACCACGCCTACTTCTGGGGCGGCGTCATCATGCTGTCGAGCTTCTTCATGCCCGGCGGCGCGGCGCAGTCGGGGTGGACGAGCTACTCGCCGCTGGCCAACATCGCGCCGAGCGGCCAGACCACCTGGCTGGTCGGCATGGTGTTCCTCATCACCTCGTCGCTGCTCGGCTCGGTGAACTTCATCACCACCATCATCCAGCTCCGCGCCCCGGGGCTGACCTTCATGCGCCTGCCGTTCTTCGTCTGGGCGCAGTTCGTCACCGCCTTCCTGCTGCTGCTCGCCTTCCCGCCGCTCGAGGCGGCGGCGGTGATGCAGCTGATGGACCGGCTGGCCGACACCAGCTTCTTCATGCCGGCCGGGCTGATCGTCTCCGGGCAGGTGCTCGACAACTCCGGCGGCGGCAGCCCGGTGCTGTGGCAGCACCTGTTCTGGTTCCTCGCCCACCCGGAGGTCTACGTGCTGATCCTCCCCGGGCTCGGCATCGTCTCCGAGGTGATCGCCAACAACACGCGCAAGCCGCTGTGGGGCTACAAGGCGCTGGTCTACTCGGTGCTCGGCATCGGCTTCCTGTCGTTCGTCGTCTGGGCGCACCACATGTTCCTCACCGGCATGGGCACGGCGATGAACGCCTTCTTCCAGACCACGACGATGATCATCTCGATCCCCTCGGTGGTCATCCTGACGGTGCTCATCCTGTCGCTGTGGGGCGCCTCGCTGCGCTTCACCACGCCGATGCTGTTCGCCCTCGCCTTCCTGCCGATGTTCGGCATCGGCGGCCTCACCGGGCTGCCGCTGGGGCTGTCGGCGGCGGACATCCACCTGCACGACACGATGTACGTCATCGGCCACTTCCACTACGTGGTGGCGCCGGGGACGCTGTTCGCGCTGATGGCCGGCATCTACTACTGGTACCCGAAGGCGACCGGGCGCCGGCTCTCCGACCGCCTCGGCAAGCTCCACTTCTGGCCCACGCTGCTGTTCATGAACGGCATCTTCTTCCCCATGTTCATCCAGGGGATGGCCGGCGTGTCGCGGCGCCTGTGGGACGGCGGCGAGACCTACGCCCACGCCGAGGACGTGCTGTGGCTCAACGAGCTGATGTCGATCTCGGCGTGGGGCCTGGGGCTGGCGCAGATCCCGTTCATCGTCAACTTCTTCTGGAGCCTCAAGCGCGGCCGCGCGGCGAACGAGAACCCGTGGCAGGCGACGACCCTCGAGTGGGCGGCGCCGTCGCCGCCGCCGCACGGCAACTTCGCCACCCAGCCGGTGGTCTACCGCGGCCCCTACGAGTACAGCCTGCCGGGGATGGAGCGCGACTACCACCCGCAGTTCGAGCCCGGCGGCCCCGAGGGCGACTGGGACGAAGTAGGCGGCCCTACCGACAGCGCCGTGGTGCCGGCGGAGTAGAGGAGAACGAGCCATGTCGACCGCCATCCCGTACACCGTCGAGCCGCGGCCGGACACCGGCCTCAACAACGTCAAGATCGGCATCTGGCTGTTCCTCGCCTCCGAGGTGATGCTGTTCGGGGCGCTGTTCGCTTCCTACATCCTGCTGCGCGTCGGCGCGCCGCCCGGCACCTGGCCGGTGCACGGCGCCGAGTACCTGAGCGTGCCGCTGGCGACCCTCAACACCGCCATCCTGATCAGCTCGTCGGTGACCATGGTGATGAGCTGGGCGTCGCTGATGCGCCGGGACTTCGGCAGGTACCGCCTGTACATGGGGCTCACCGTGCTCGCGGGCTTCGGCTTCCTGATCGTCAAGTACTTCGAGTACACGGCGAAGTTCCACCACGGCTGGTTCCCCTCGACCAACACCTTCCTGGCCATCTACTTCACGCTGACCGGCCTCCACGCCCTGCACGTCATCGGCGGCATGGCGGTCAACGCGTGGCTGTGGGGGCCGGGGGCGAAGATGTGGAAGACCGCGCCGCAGCAGTTCACCAACCGGGTGGAGACGGCCGGCCTGTTCTGGCACTTCGTCGACCTGGTGTGGATCTTCCTCTTCCCCGTCCTCTACCTGCTGTGAGGAGCCGCGCGCGATGAGCCACGACCACGAGATCGACGTCGACAAGCACGTCCGCACCTACATCATCGTCTTCGTCTCGCTGCTGGCGCTGACGCTGGTGACGGTGGCGATCTCCTACCTCCAGCTGCCGCTGCCGGCGGCGGTGTCGCTGGCGCTGTTCGTCGCCGCGGTCAAGGGATCGCTGGTGGCGTGCTACTTCATGCACCTGATCTCGGAGAAGAAGCTGATCCTGGTGGTGCTGGCGTTCACCGTCTTCTTCTTCTTCTGCATGCTGCTCGGGCCGTGGATGACCGAGATCGACGAGATCACCGCCTGAGGGGCCGCCGAACCGATGTCGCTGCGCTTCTTCCACATCGTCTTCATCGCCCTGGCGACGCTGCTGGCGGCGGGGACCGGGCTCTGGTCGCTCGACCGCTCCGCCGCCGGCGGCGGCGGCTGGCTGGCGCTCGGCGTCGCCTGCCTGGCGGCGGCTGCGGCGCTGGTCGTCTACGGCCAGTGGTTCGTGCGCAAGACGCGCGGGGAGAGCCTGCTGTGAGGCGCTGGGCACCCGCCGTCGTCGCCGCCGTCCTGCTGCTCGCCGCCGCGCTGCCGGCCGCCGCCTGCCCGGTGTGCTTCGGCGAGGCGGAGGGCGAGGTGGTCGCGGGCACGCAGTGGTCCGTCGCCTTCCTCGGCGCCCTGGTCTACGGCCTGCTCGGCGGCGCCGGCGCCCTGGTGCTGGTGCAGCGCCGGCGGCTGCGCCGGCAGTCCGAGCAGGCGGCCGACCCGCACCACGGGCTGCGGCTGGTGCCCGGCGAGGGCGCCGCGCCGGCGGCCCGTCCAGCGGCCCGTCCAGAGACTGATTTACCGTCCGATCCGCCATCGAAACCTGCCGTCGAAGAGTGATCCCAAGGAGCTGCGCACCATGTTTCTGACCGCGTTTCCCGGCCTTCCCGAGGTCGCCTCCGCCCACGGCGGCGAGATCGACAGCCTGATCGGCTGGGTGCACTGGCTGATGATCCTCCTCTTCGTCGGCTGGGGGGGGCTGTTCGCCTGGCTGCTGTGGCGCTTCCGCGCCGGGCGCCACCCGCGGGCGGACTACCACGGCCTGCGCACCCACGCATCGAGCTATGCCGAGGCCGGAGTGGCGGTCGCCGAGGCGGTGCTGCTGATCGCCTTTTCGATCCCGCTGTGGTCGGCGCGCGTGGACGCTTTCCCCAACCAGAACGAGGCGACGGTGGTGCGGGTGATCGGCGAGCAGTTTGCCTGGAACATCCACTACCCGGGGGCGGACGGCCTGTTCGGCGAGACGCGGCCGGAACTCGTCGACCTCTCCACCAACCCGGTGGGGCTCGACCGCGGCGACCCCGCGGCGGCCGACGACGTGGTGACGCTCAACCAGCTCCACCTGCCGGTGGACCGGCCGGCGATCCTCCACCTGTCCTCGAAGGACGTCATCCACGGCTTCGGCATCCCGGAGATGCGGGTCAAGCAGGACGCCGTCCCGGGCCTCTCCATCCCGGTGTGGCTCACGCCGACGGTGACCACCGCCGAGATGCGCCAGCGCTACGGCAAGCCCGACTGGACCTACGAGATCGCCTGCGCCCAGCTCTGCGGCCTCGGCCACTACCGCATGAAGGGCTTCGTGACGGTGGAGACCGAAGCCGAGTACGTCTCCTGGCTCGCCGCCCAGGTGCAGCCGGCCGGCGGCGCCGGGGACTCGTTCTGGCAGTAGACGCGAGGCCTTGACCCGGCGGCCCGAGTACTACACCGACCACCCGCGGACCATCCTCTGGCTGGTGCCGGGGGAGGGGAACGGGGAGGGGGAGGGCGACGTCGAGCCCTTCTACCTCGGCAAGCTGCCGGTGACCAACCAGCAGTTCGAGGCCTTCGACCCCGGCTTCGAGCGCCACCCGGCGTCTCCCGGCGACCGCGACCCGGCGACCGGGGTGAGCTGGCACGACGCCGACGAATACTGCCGCTGGTACGCCGAGGTGTCGCGCAAGCCGATGCGCCTGCCCACCGAGTGCGAGTGGGAGCACGCATGCCGCGGCGGCGCCGCCGGCACCTGGTCCTGGGGCGACGACCCCGCCGCCGGCGACGAGCACGCCTGGGACGCCGAGTCGAGCGGCGGCCGCATGCGGCCGCTCGACGCCAAGAAGGCCAACGGCTTCGGCCTCTTCGCCATGCTCGGCGGCGTCTGGGAGTGGACCGGCACGCTGTTCCGGCCCGTGGGCGGACCGGCGCCCGGCGAAGAGCCGCCGCGCTACGTCCTGCGCGGCGGCTCCTTCCTCACCCCGCGCGCCGAGGCCACCTGCGCCCGCCGCCGCGCCGAGCCGGCCGGCGCCCGCTTCCCGGACGCCGGCTTCCGCGTCGCCCGCAGCCTGCGGGTGTGAGCCGCTAGCTGGTTCCTGTCCAGGGCGAGTCAACTCGTTGATTTTAAGGGATTTAAGAGGCGCATCCGGCTAGCTTTTCTTGCCAGGGTCATGTAGGATCAAGGTGTCCAAGCCATTGATTCCAAACGACTTA
>CAZLBJ010000245.1:0-16851 GCA_964557755.1 uncultured Thermoanaerobaculia bacterium | reverse complement strand
TTCCCACCGCCCCACCGGCGCCTCAGAAATTTCGAGCTTCAACCAGGAAGGATCAGACCACAGCGGAGTAGATGGTTCAAGGCCGGCCGTCGGGAGAGGACGCCACTTCGGGGTTGACGTTCTCCCCACCCCCCCCTTCGTCGGTCGGACCGTCGGTGAGGGGTGGGGGCGGGTGACCCTCGGGCGGGGACATCTGGAGCGGGCCAAGCGCAATGCCGACCGGAGTCGCACGCCGATGGAGGCCCGCGGAAGCGAGCCGAGCCCCCCTCCAAAGTCCTCCTCGTAGCTCGGCGCTCCCCGCCCGAGGGTCACCCGCCCCCGCCCCGTCCCCGCGACACCGTCTCCATCAATCCAGCCGCGAATACGCCTCCACCGTCAGCCAAGGCACGAACTCCTCAGCCAGCACCAACTCATCCATCACCTCCACCGCCTCCCCCAGCCGCCCTTCCCCTCGCCCTCCCAACTTCTCGACCTCCTCGTCCCGCACCCGCTCATACAACCCTTCATCGACCACCCGCCCATCGTCCAGCCGAGCCCCCCGCCGCAACCACTGCCACAACTGCGCCCGCGAGATCTCGGCAGTCGCCGTGTCCTCCATCAGGTCGTAGATCGCCGCCGCCCCCACCCCTTGGAGCCACGCGTCCACGTACTGCAGTCCGACCGCCACGTTCTGCCGCACCCCGGCCTCCGTCACCGCGCCGCCCTCGACCCGGAAGTCCAGAAGCTCGCGCGCCGACACGTCCACGTCCTCGCGCTGCCGGTCCTTCTGGTGCGGCCGCTCGCCGAGGTGGCGGTCGAAGATCTCCCCCGCCACCGCCACCAGGTCCGGGTGCGCCACCCAGGTGCCGTCGAAGCCGGACGACGCCTCCAGCTCCTTGTCCTCCTTCACCTTGCGGATCGCCCGCTCGGTCACCTCCGGCTCGCGCCGGTTGGGGATGAACGCCGCCATGCCGCCGATGGCGTGCGCGCCGTGGCGGTGGCACACCTGCACCAGGCGCTCCGTGTAGGCGCGCATGAAGGGGACCGTCATCGTCACCTGGCCGCGGTCGGGCAGCACCGTGTCGCGGGCGCGGAACTTCTTGATGACGCTGAAGATGTAGTCCCAGCGGCCGGCGTTGAGGCCCGCCGAGTGGTCGCGCAGCTGCCACAGGATCTCCTCCATCTGGAAGGCGGCGAGGACGTTCTCCACCAGCACCGTGGCGCGCACCGTGCCGTACGGCAGGCCGAGCTGCCGCTGGGCGCGGGTGAACACCTCGTTCCACAGCCGCGCCTCCTTGTGGTGCTCGAGCTTCGGCAGGTAGAAGTACGGGCCGCTGCCGCGGGAGACCAGCTCCCGCGCGTTGTGGAAGAAGTAGAGCCCGAAGTCGAACAGCGATGCGGAGACCGGCTCGCCGTCGCGGCTGACGTGGCGCTCGACGAGGTGCCAGCCGCGCGGGCGCACCAGCAGCGTGGCGGTGGTGTCGTTCAGCCGGTACTCCTTGCCCTCCGGCGTCGTCAGCTCGATCTCGCGGCGCACCGCGTCGCGCAGGTTCACCTGCCCCTGGACCACGTTCTCCCAGGTCGGCGCGTTGGCGTCCTCGAAGTCGGCCATGAACACCCTGGCGCCGGAGTTGAGCGCGTTGATCATCATCTTGCGCTCGACGGGGCCGGTGATCTCGACGCGGCGGTCCTGCAGGTCGTCGGGCGCCGGCGCCACCTTCCAGCCGGGCTCGCGTGCCTGCGGCAGCTCGTCGAGGAAGTCCGGGTCGACGCCGTTGTCGATGTCCTCCTGTACGTCGTCGCGGTGCTGGAGCAGGCTGCGGCGTGCAGGCTCGAAGTGCTCGACCAGGTCGTCGAGGAACTCCAGCGCCTCGGGGGTGAGGATTTCGTCGTGGCGCTCGCTCGGCGGACCTTCGACGCGCAGCTTGGTGGTGGTGGCGGTCATCTCGTCTCCTCTGGCGATTCCGGGTGTGCGGGCTCAGCCGACCTTCTGGAACTGCTCCTCCTCGGTCGAGCCGTGCAGGGCGGCGGTCGACGTATGGCCGCCGGAGACCGCCTGCGCCACGGCGTCGAAGTAGCCGGCGCCGACGAAGCTCTGGTGCTTGACGGCGCGGTAGCCGTCGGGCTCGGCGGCGAACTCGCGGTCCTGCAGGCGCGAGTAGGCGGTCATCCCCTCCTCGCGGTAGCCCTTCGCCAGCTCGAACATCGAGAAGTTGAGCACGTGGAAGCCGGCCAGGGTGACGAACTGGAAGCGGTAGCCCATGGCGGCCAGCTCGCGCTGGAACTTGGCGATGGTGGCGGCGTCGAGCATGCGGCCCCAGTTGAACGACGGCGAGCAGTTGTAGGCCAGCATCTTGTGCGGGAAGTGCTGGCGGACGCCGTCGGCGAAGCGCTTGGCCTCGGCGAGGTCGGGGTGGGCGGTCTCGCACCACAGCAGGTCGGCGTACGGCGCGTAGGCGAGGCCGCGATCGATCGCCACCTCGAGGCCGCCGCGGAGGCGGTGGAAGCCCTCGACGGTGCGCTCGCCGGTCAGGTGGCGGTGGTCGCGCTCGTCGACGTCGCTGGTCAAGAGCTGCGCGCTGTTGGCGTCGGTGCGGGCGACGAGCAGGGTATCGACGCCGAGGACGTCGGCGGCGAGGCGGGCGGCGGCCAGCTTCCCCTCGAACTCGCGCGTCGGCACCACCACCTTGCCGCCCATGTGGCCGCACTTCTTGGCGGAGGAGAGCTGGTCCTCGAAGTGGACGCCGGCGGCGCCGGCGCGGATGAACGCCTTCATCAGCTCGAAGGCGTTCAGGTTGCCGCCGAAGCCGGCCTCGGCGTCGGCGACGATGGGCGCGAACCAGTGCGGGCCGTCGTGGCCGTTCGCGTGGTCGACCTGGTCGCAGCGCAGGAAGGCGTTGTTGATGCGCTCGACCAGCTTCGGCGCGCTGTCGGCGGGGTAGAGGGACTGGTCGGGGTAGGTCTCGCCGGCGAGGTTGGCGTCGCCGGCCACCTGCCAGCCGGAGACGTAGATCGCCTCGAGGCCGGCCTGCACCATCTCGACCGCCTGGTTGCCGGTCAGCGCGCCGAGGGCGGGCACGTAGTCGCGCTCCTCGAGCAGGTGCCACAGGCGCTCGGCGCCGAGGCGCGCCAGGGTGTGCTCGACCTGCACCGAGCCGCGCAGGCGCACCACGTCCTCCGCCGAGTAGGGCCGCGCGACGCCGCGCCAGCGCGCGTCGCCCTCCCAGGAAGCCGTCAGCTCGGGAGCCGTCTTCGCCGTCATCGCGGTGTCCTCCGGGGGAGATGGTGTGGATCTGCCAAGGGCTGGGCATGCAGTCTAACGCCGCAGTGCGGCAAGACGCAACGCCGACGCACCGCGGCGACTCCGGACCTCCGCGGCGACGGGAGGTTCGGGGCGGGGCGGCTCACGTCGTTCCGCGGCATCGGCGGACAAGGGTAAGTGCAAGCCGGGTGCCGGGGAACGTCAGACCGAGCGCGCGACCTTCTCGACACGCCGGCGGAGCCCGACGGCATCGATGGCGGGGAAGCGATAGAGGTTTGGCTCGATCCGTGAGAAGAGGCGGAGCAGCTCGCCCCGCTCGACCCAGCCCTCGCGGATCAGGTCTTCGACGTCCGAGCGGTCCTGCTCGTGGTCCCGCTCGATCTTGGCCAGCGCCTGCGAGTAGGGGTCGTAGTGGAAGAAGTCGAGGCGCCCTTCGCGCCCGATGTGGCGGCTGCGGGCTTCCCATCCCGGGACCTCGGGGACGAAGTGGGCGGGCGAGGCGATCTCGATGTTGAGCTGCAGCCGCTCCTTGAGCTTCGGCAGGGCGCGGAAGAGAGGGTCCGCCTCGGGGACGATCACCAGGTCGATGTCGATGGTCGAGGCGCGCCAGCCCGAGAGCACGGCCGTGACGCCGCCCGTGAAGTACACGCGCCCTGCCGACTCGGCCGCGGCGCCGAGCGACCGCATGAGCTCCCGCACCCGCCCGGCGTCGACTAGGCGACGCATTCGGCGGCCCGCTCGAAGCTGACCAGGCGTCGGATCAGGGCGTTGTAGCGCCCGTGGGCCGAGTCCGGGTCCTCCTCGGCGAGGAGCTCGTAGAGGCGGTGCTCGGGGAAACGGACGCCGTGGTCCGGGACCTCGAGGCCCAAGGCGCGGAGGCGGGGAGCGCCGACGAGCACGAGGAGGGCCGGGACGGTGAGCTGGCCGCCGCCGAGGTCCCGGAGGCCCGCTTCGACGAGGTCTCCGCCGGGAAGGCCGGTGAGGTCCATGACCCGCATTGTACCGGGATGCCGCGAGGAGACCTGGCCGTCCCGGTGGGTTCGGCGGCGGGCACTTCGGAAGTGGCGGTGCCCCGGGTGCGGCGTGGTCGTTCCGCCGCGCGGGGGCCGCCGCGATGCCGACCCTCGAGGAGGATCCTCCCATGCGCAAGTTCTTCGCCCTGCTGTTCGTCGCCGCCCTGCTCGCCCTGCCGGCGCTCGCCGGTGCTCGGGAGGCCGCCGAGGCGCCGGCCGCCGCGGCCGAGGCGCCCGCGGCCGCCGCCGCTGCCTCCGACGCCCTCACCGATGCCCTTTCCGACGCCGAGCTCGCCGACCTCCTCGGCACGCCCGAGGCACAGCCGGTGGCCGGCGGCTGCCACGGTGGCGGCGGTGGCGGGCCGTGCATCTGTCCGCAGGTGTACGCACCGGTGTGCGGGTGCGACGGCCGCACCTACGTCAACTCCTGCTACGCGGCGTGCAAGGTGCAGTCGTGGACCTCGGGCGGCTGCAACGGCGAGACGATCTGAGCCCGGGGTCCCGCCGAGGCCCCTCCTGCCGGGGCCGCCGCCGCGGCGGCCCTGGTAGGATGGCGGGTCTATGGCCGAAGACGGGAAGGGCCTCGAAGAGAGAGTCTGGGAGGCGCTGAAGGGCGTCCGCTACCCCGGTATGAGCCGGGACGTCGTGTCGTTCGGGTTCGTCGAGCGCGTCGAGGTGGCCGGCGGCGACGTCGTCGTGCGCCTGCGCATGGCGACCCACAAGCCCGAAGCCGCCGAGCAGGTGCGCCGCGAGGTGGCGCAGGCGGTGGAGGCGCTCGACGGCGTCGACAGCGCCCACGTCGATCTCCACGTCGACCCGCCGGCGCGGCGGGAGCCGGCCGCCGCCCAGCAGCAGGCGGTGTCGGCGGACCCGGGGCTGATCCCCGGCGTCGAGCACGTGGTGGCGGTGGCGTCCGGCAAGGGCGGCGTCGGCAAGTCGACGGTGGCCGCCAACCTCGCCATCGCCCTCGGCCGCGAAGGCTACGCCGTCGGTCTCCTCGACGCCGACATCTACGGCCCCTCGATGCCGATGATGTTCGGCATCTCCGAGCGGCCGCGCCTGCAAGGAAACCGCATCCTGCCGTTCGAGAAGTTCGGCGTCAAGCTGATGTCGCTCGGCTTCATCCTGGAGATCGACACGCCGGTCATCTGGCGCGGTCCGATGGTCATGCGCGGCATCGAGCAGATGCTCTCCGACGTCGAGTGGGGCGTGCTCGACTACATGGTCGTCGACCTGCCGCCCGGCACCGGCGACGCGCAGCTCACCATCACCCAGCGCGTGCCGCTGTCCGGCGCCGTCATCGTCACCACGCCGCAGGACGTGGCGCTGATCGACGCGCGCAAGGGCCTCGCCATGTTCCGCAAGGTCAACGTGCCGGTGGTCGGCATCATCGAGAACATGTCGGGCTTCGTGTGCCCGCACTGCGGCGAGCAGACCGACGTCTTCAAGCGCGGCGGCGGCGAGCGCACCGCCGAGCTGCTGGAGACCCGCTTCCTCGGCCGCGTGCCGCTCGACGCGCGCATCGCCGCCGGCGGCGACGCCGGGGTGCCGATCGTCGTCGAGGACGAGGCCGGCGCCCACGCCCAGGCCTTCTACGCCCTCGCCCGCGCCGTCGCCGAGGAGGTGGCGAAGCAGGGCGAACGGCCGAAGCTCTCCATCGTCTAGCGCGGTCCTTCCAGACATCCCGACCGTGTCCGTCGCCCTCATCGCCGACGCGCACCTGGGCGGCCCCGGCGGCGACGCCGCGCCCCTGGTGCGCCAGCTCGAGGCGCTGCCCGCCCAGGGCGCGGCGCGGCTGGTGCTGCTCGGCGACCTGTTCCAGGGCTGGATCGGCTTCCCGCGCTTCGAGACGCCCGAGGTGCGCACCGTCACCGCCACCCTGCGCCGCCTGCGCGGCGCCGGCCTGCGCATCGACTACGTCGAGGGCAACCGCGACTTCTTCCTCGCCGGCAGCCCCTACGCCGACGCCTTCGACCGGGTCGGCGACGAGGTCGCCTTCGAAGCCGGCGGCCGGCGCTACCTGGCGGTCCACGGCGACGGCCTCGACGCCCGCGACTGGCAGTACCGCTTCTGGCGCCGCGCGTCGAAGAGCCGGCTGTCGCGGCTGGTGGTGTCGAAGACGCCGCGCCGCCTCGCCCGCCGGCTGGTCGAGTCGACCGAGCGTTCGCTGTCCCGAACCAACCTCGAGCACAAGCGCCACGTCCCGGAGGCGGTGCTGCGCGACTACGGCCGCCGGCGCCTGGCGGAGGGCCACGACGAGCTGCTCCTCGGCCACTTCCACGAGGCGAGCCGCTGGACGGTCGACGGCGGCGTCGTGCGCCTCGTCGAAGCGTGGTACACCAGCCGCCGCGTCGAGTGGCTGCCGGAGGAGCCGCGATGAGCCTGCGCGTCACCTTGACCGGCACCGGCACCTCGACCGGCGTGCCGCGCGTCGCCTGCGACTGCCCGGTGTGCACCTCCGACGACCCGCGCAACCGGCGCCTGCGCGCCGGCGTGCTGCTCGAGTCCGACGGCGGCACGCTCCTGGTCGACGCCTCGCCCGACCTGCGCCAGCAGCTCCTCACCCACGACGTGCGGCGCGTCGGCGGCGTCCTCTTCACCCACGCCCACGCCGACCACATCTACGGCCTCGACGACGTGCGCATCTTCAACTTCATCCAGCGCGCCGACATGCCGTGCTACGGCTCGGAGGAGACGCTGGCCGCCGTGCGCCGCTACTTCGGCTACGCATTCGAGGACGGCGAGGAGGGCGGCGGCAAGCCGCGCCTGCACCTGGTGCCGGTGCGCGGTCCGTTCGCGGCGGCGGGGCGCACCTGGGTGCCGGTGCCGGTGTGGCACGGCTCGATGGAGGTGTTCGGCTACCGCAGCGGCGGCTTCGCGCTGGTCACCGACGTCAACGCCATCCCGGAGGCGAGCTTCGACCTGCTGGCCGGCCTCGACGTCCTGGTGCTCGGCGCCCTGCGCTACCGCCCGCACCCGACCCACTTCAACTTCGAGGAGGCGTTCGCGGCGGCGCGCCGCGTCGGCGCCCGCCGCACCATCCTCACCCACCTCTGCCACGAGGTGGACCACGGTGCGCCGGCGGTGCCGCTGCCCGCCGGCGTGGAGCTCGGCCATGACGGACTCGCCTTCGAAGTCGACTGAGGTCCCCGCGCCTCTGCGCCGGCTGGACGACGGCGCCGTGCTGGTGCCGCTCGGGCGCGCCGCCGGTCGCGTCGCGCCGCCGCCGGCGAAGAGCCTGACCCACCGCGCCTACGACCTGGCGCTGCTCGCCGGCGCGCCGCTGCGCGTCGAGCGGCCGCTCGACGCCGAGGACACGCGCCTGTTCCGCGTCGCCCTGGAGACGCTGGGCTTCGTCGTCGCCGAGGAGCGGGACGCGGACGGTGCGCTGGCGGCGGTGGTGCTCGCGCCCGGGCCGCGCCCGGAGTCGGCGGAGATCTTCTGCGGCAACGCCGGCACTCTGTTCCGCTTCCTGGTGGCGGCGCTGGCGGCGACGCCGGGCCGCTGGCGCCTCGACGGCGTCGAGCGGCTGCGCGAGCGGCCGGTCGGGCCGCTGGTCGACGCCCTGCGCCCGCTCGGCGCCGAGATCGAGAGCGACGGCGCCGACGGCTACGCACCGATGACGATCATCGGCGGCCGCCTCGCCGGCGGCCGCACGCGCCTCGACGCCGGCGCCTCCAGCCAGTACCTGTCGGCGGTGCTGATGGCGGCGCTGACCGCCGCGGACGACGTCGAGGTGGCGGTCGGCGCGCTGACCTCGGCGCCCTACGTCGACCTCACCCTCGACCTGGTGGAGCGCTTCGGCGGCCGCATCGAGGTCGACGGCGCCGTCTACCGCGTGCGCCCCGGCCTGGCGGCGCCGCCGGTGGTGCGCATCGAGACCGACCTCTCGGCCGCCTGCTACCCGGCGGCGGCGGCGGCGCTCACCGGCGGCCGCGTGGTGCTCGCCGGCGTCGCGGCGGACAGCCGCCAGGGCGACCGCCGCTTCCTCGAGCTGCTGGCGGCGATGGGCGCCGAGGTCGAGTGGCGCGAGGCGGCGGACGGCGGCGGCGAGGTGGAGGTGCGCGGCACCGGTCGCCTCGAGGCGGTCGATGCCGACCTCTCGGCGCTGCCCGACCAGGTGCCGACGCTGGCGGCGCTCGCCCCCTTCGCGCGCGGCACCACCCGCATCCGCAACGTCCCCCACCTGCGCATCAAGGAGAGCGACCGGCTGGCGGCGATGGCGCGCGAGCTGGGCCGCCTCGGCGCGCCGGTCGAGGAGCTCGACGACGGCCTGGTGATCCCCGGGATCTGGGCGGAGGCCACCCCGACGGCGCCGGCGTCGCCGATCCGCGTCGACCCCCATGGCGACCACCGCATCGCCATGAGCCTGGCGGTCGCCGGCCTGGCGCGCCCGGGCGTGGCGGTGGCGCACCCCGAGGTGGTGGGTAAGTCCTACCCGGCCTTCTGGCGAGACCTGGCGGCCCTGCTGGGCTGAGAGCTTGTGAAAGGCGCCCGGAGGAGAGGCCGCCCCTCCTCCAGACGCCCGCCCGCTCACAGGGCGGCGAGGCCGTTGACGCCGGCCGGCAGGCCGCCGGCGGTGCCGAGCGGCGACAGGCTGCCGTCGGCGCCGACGCGGTAGGCGCCGATCGTCGCGTCGGCACCGTTGAGGACGTAGAGGAAGCGGCCGTTGCGGCTGACCGCCGCGTCGATCGGCGCGGCGCCGGCCGCGGCGGTGACGCCGTCCGCGTCGAGCAGGGCCAGCGAGCCGTCCCGCCCCACCGCCAGGCCGGTCACCGTGTTGCTGGCGGTGTTGGTGACGTAGGCGTGGCGGCCGTTGCCGGTGGCCACCAGCCAGCAGGCGGCCGACTCGGTGGTGGGCAGCGCCGAGGTGATCGACGCCAGCGTGCCGTCGGCGAGCACCTCGTACGACGACACGGTGCTCGCCCCCGCGGCGCCTCCGGCGGCCTCGGAGACGAGGAGGCGCGAGCGCTTGCCGAAGGAGAAGCCGAACGGTGTCGTGCCTTCCGACGGCGTCACCACCGGGTCGCCGGGAAGGCCGTCGCCGCCCACCGCGTAGGTGACGAGCGTGTTCGTCCCCTTCTCCGTCACCACCAGGAAGCGGCCGTCGGGGGTGAAGGAGATCTGCGCCGGGTCGGTGGCGGCGCCGCTCAGCGGCCGCCGCGAGCCGGGCAGCGGCGACAGCGTGCCGTCGGCCGCCAGCACGAGCCCGGCGACGTTGCCGTCGCCGCCGGCGTTGAGGACGTAGACCAGATCGCCGTCGACGGTGACGCTGATCGGCAGCGTGCCGCCGGACGGCTCGACGTCGAGCAGCTCGAGCCCGCCGCCGCCGACGGCGAACACCGACACCGTGTTGCTGCCCGCGTTGACCACGAAGAGGTGGCGGCCCGAGGCGTCGAGGGTCACCGCCCCCTGGTTGCCGAGCCCGGCACCGGTGCCGGCGCCGCCGGTGGGGAAGGTGCCGAGCTCGGAGAGCGCGCCCCCGGGGCCGCGGCGGAAGACCACCACGGCGTTGGCCGCGGCGTCGTTGGTGGCGGTGAAGACGGCGCCGGGACCGCCGAGCCCCTGCGCCGCCGCCGGGGCGGCCGGCACGGCGGCGAGGACGAGGGCGGCGAGGGCGGCGAGGACGAGGGCGAGGCGGACGGGAACGGCCGCCGGCGCCGGGCTGCGGCGCGGGCGATCGGAGCGTGTGGGTGCGAACATGGGTGGGTTGTCCTCCAGGTAGTGATTCGCGCGGGTGCCCAGTGTGGGCATCGCTCCCCCAAGCAAGACGGCCGCCCAGGAGGGCTCCAGAGGAGGCGGGAAAAGACACGTTTCGGTCACGAGGCCCGCGACGGCCCCGGTCCGGCTCGGCGGCCGGGGGCTACGATCGTGGTGGACCTCTGCCGGGAGGCGCGGGAGTGGGACGGGAGGTTAGGTGACCTCGCGCATGAGATCCAGTGGCGCGTAGGCGGCCGCGCTAACAAGTATTGCTTGTATTAGAGTTTTATGTTATACACGGTATAGACGTCCGGGTTGGCCGGGCGCGCATCCGATCACCTCAGTAAAGGAGGACACCATGATCCAGAGAAAACTTGCTTTGCTCACCCTCGCGGCTGCCGCAATTGGGGTGGGGCTTATCGGTACCGGAGCGGCCCATGCCGCTGGCGGTGACTGGTGCGACACGTGCGAGGACGCGGGGAACTGCTGCAACTCGAAGAAGGTGCTCTGCGTCTCTTGTGGAGATACGCTGGAGTCCACGGAGTCGGCCGTAGATTCGATCACGGGCGAGTTCGTGCTTAGCGGAGGACTACCGCCGCACTCCCAGGCTGGCGGTGACTGGTGCGACACGTGCGAGGACGCAGGGAACTGCTGCAACTCGAAGAAGGTACTCTGCGTCTCTTGTGGAGATGCGCTGGAGTCCACAGAGTCTCCTGCACCTACAGAACTCGGGAGCCTCTTCAGAACGAGCTTCTGCTCGCCAACTTCGCTCGCTGCTGTGCAGTGAGATCGAGTGCACCGGGGCCTCCTGTGCCCCGGTGCACCCTGTTTCGCCGAGGGCCGCAACGTGGCGCCAGGGCCACCAGGGCAACGGCCAGGCTGTACAGGATGAGCTGAGCCGGCCTCACCGCGGCGTCGGCCTTCTGGTGGGACTTGGCCGGCGCTGCTGGCCGGCTGAGGCGTCAGAAGCGCACCCCGGCTTTCCAGAGCTCCTGCTCGTAGAGAGCCATGACCTTCCCCCAGTCGGACAGCGGGATCTGCTCGGTGAAGGGGTTGCGGATCTCGTAGACGCCGGCCTCGCCCTGTTCTGGGTTGACCGGCAGCAGGGTCGAGTCGGTGCCCGTCAGGATGGAGGGGGGCTGTTCCTGTCCCCGCTTGCCGCGGTCCTTGACCAGAACCTTGTCGCCGGCCAGGACGGCGAGCATGTCCTCCAGCCCCCGATTTTCGAGGTCCACCGTGTCCTCCAGCACGTCGGCCTTGCGGGTACCGTGCTCCTCGGCGAGCTTGCTCCAGCGCTCCTGGAGCTCGCCCATCTTGCCCATCTGCTTCTCCATCTCCGCGAAGGGGAGGCTGGTGATCTCGGCGATCTCCATCTCCAGCTTGAAGACCTCCGAGGAGAAGGTGTCGATGACGTCTTTCTGGCGCAGGCGGGGGAACGGCGTGGCGCCGACCGCCGACGCCAGCACGTCTCCGATCAGCGCATTCCAGTCCACGGTCGGATCGTCCTGGACGGCTTTCGCCCACAGCTCCGAGAGGTCGGCGCGGGGCAGCACCTCGACGATGTTCTTGTCGATGATGTCGTAGGACGCCGAGGTGAAGCCCTCGAGGCGCCGCAGGTACTTGAAGTAGGCCGCCCGGGGGACGCTGGTCAGAGCTTTGAGGACGGTGACGATGCGGGGCGGCAAGGGGTCCCTGTCGGCCGCCTTGGCCAACTCCTGGACGACCGCCTGGAAGAGCTCGATCGAATAGGTCCGCGCGTCCTTGAGTGCCTGGTTCACCGGATCCTTCTGCGGCACCAGCGTCTTGTCCTCGGGCGACACGGAGAAGGCGTGGAGGGTATCGAAGGCGCTGAGCAGGGTGGGGGCGGTCTTCCGGGTCGGCGACACGTTGACCTGGAAGGCCCCCTTCACCCCGGAGTCGACTCGCAGGAGCGGTCCCCTGCCTCCGTCGACCTCCTCCCACTTGTCCTCCAGCTCGACGAGCACCCCGTCGGCCAGCCGCTGCTCGCCCAGCATCTCGCCGGTCTCCATCCAGGTGCCGAGGTAGCCCGCCTGGAAGGCGAGACTCGTGGGGTCGTCCGGCGGTACCTGGTCGTGGAGCCCGGTGGCGAACTCGAAGGTCGCCATCCCGTCTTTCGGCGCTTCGAGGTGGATCTCGGTCTCGATACCGGGAACGATCGCTCCGACCTTCTCGCCCTGGGTGGCAGGGGTGGCCTTGTCGTAGTGCAGGGTAGCCCCCGGTGCCTCGATCTCCGCGCCGATCTTGCGCCGCAGCTCCGTGGCCGCGGGCGGCGCCGTACCGGGCCGGGGGATCGACCGGTGCCCGAGGCGTTCGGCGCGCTCCAGCGACAGCGGAGTGCCGGCTTCGCCGTCGCGGCGCCCTGCCCCGGGAGCGGCGGCGCCGGGCGCCGGCTGGCGGCGATCCATGGAGCGGCGCGCGGGCGCGGGCTCCAACGCGGCCGGCCGACCGCTCACCTCCGCTCCCCGGCGTGCTGTCGCACGATCGCTTCGAGCTCCGCCCGGGCCTCCGGCTTCAGCTCCGGCGCGTCGAGCGTGGCGGGATGGGCGGCGAGGTGGTCGAGGAGGTTGGCCGGCCGGTAGGTCTCGTCGTGGACCAGCAGCCGCAGCGCCGAGACGTGCACCGCGAGGTGCGCCTCGGCGCTGCGGTCGAGGGTGCGCACGCCCTGTCCGCGGCGGCCGCGCAGCGTCTCGATCACGCGGTAGAAGCGCGAGGTGCCGGCCGGCCGCTCGTCACCGAACCACGGGCCGTACTTGGCGAGGAAGTCGCCGTCGAGGTCGAGCCCCTCGGCCTCCGCCTCGTCGGCCATCCAGTGCAGGGCGACGTTGGCGGTGCCGTCGTCCACGCGGCCGCCGCCGACGTTGGTGTGGACGCCGGGGAACCAGCGCTGCTCGAGCGACTGCGCCGGCGAGGCCGCCGCCTTCCACACGTGCGGCCGGTAGTCCCAGCGGGTCTCGTCGATGGCCAGCGCCTGCCGCGCGGCGCGCACGATCGCCGGCGGCGCCATACCGACGTGGAAGGCGTAGCGCGGCCCGACCGACGGCACGTCGCCCTCGGTCTTGTCGGCGCGCAGCCGCGAGCCGAGCGAGAGCACGGTGTCGAAGACGCCCAGGAAGCGGACCTCGACCGGCCGCGGGTCGGAGACGGCGTCGGCGCGGCGACCGCGCCGCGCGCGGATCTCGGCCAGCTTGGCGGCCGCCGCGCCGGGCGCCGCGCGCGAGCTCTTGAAGGCCTCGAACAGCTCGGGGATGTAGTACTCGTCGTCCTTCTCGAGCAGGCCGCCGGTCCAGTCGACGAAGCGCACCAGGCTGCGCGCCTGGGCGGCGCCGCGGCTGAAGCCGAAGACGTAGAGCTGGTCGCCCGCGCGGTAGTTGCCGACGAGGAAGCGGTAGGCCTCCTTCACCCGCCCTTCGAAGCCGCCGCCGAAGGCGCCGCCGAACACCCGGTCGGCCGTCGTCTGCAGCCGCGTCAGCCGCGTCCGCTCGCCGACGAAGGCGCCCACGCCCTCGTTGTAGTAGACGATCTGCGTCGTGCCGTCCGCCGCCACCGGCGGCACCGCGCGGTAGAGCTTGAGCACGTTGGTGGGCTTGTACAGCGTGCGGACGCCCTCCACCTCGACGCCGCGCTCGGCGTTGTTCCAGGTGCCGTCGAGGCAGATGACGATCCGCCGCACTTCGCCCGCTCGAGGTTCCGGCGCCTCGGCGCCCCCCGCGGCCGGTGCGAGCACCGCCAGGGCGCAGCCGAGGCCGAGGGCCGCCCACCCTCTGCGCATCGGCCTGATCATGATCATTTCAGGCAGTCTAGCAGGCTGGCGGCGCCGGTGGTCTTTTTTGCAAGTGTGATACATAAAAAGAGCGCATGAGAAGAAATGCAACCCCCACGAGGGCGGTGTGAGCCTGTCGCCGGCGGTGCTGCGGCACCGCTGCTTGGAAGCGCCGGAGACGGCCGGCGGCGAAGCGCTGCGCCCCCTCGCCGAGGCCGCCGGCAGCGACCGCGAGCGCCTCGCGCTGCTGCTGCAGGGGGTGGCGGTGGTGGCCCACTGCCGCGAGGCGCGGCGGCACCTGCCGGCCGGCTGGTCGGCGGCGGGGGTGGATGCGGAGGGCGCGCTGCGCGTCGGGCCGGCGGCGCCGGGGCCGCCGCCGCGGCTGCCGCAGGAGGAGGCGCGCGACCTGGTGCACCGGCTGTTCACCCGCGGCCGCCGCCGCCGCGTCGCCGGCCGCGGCGAGGCGCGGCGCATCGCCCGGCTGCTGCAGCGGCGCTGGGACGACACGCTGGTGGCGCTGCCGCCGGACCTGCTCCTCGCCCACCTGCTCGAGGAGGCCGGCTTCCTGTGGTCGCCGCCATTCGCCGCCGCCCGCCGCGCCCTCGCCGGCGAGCACCGGCGCGGCGGCGAACGGCGCCTGTGGGTGGCCGGCCCCGGCCCGCTGCGCTGGCGCCTGCTGCGCGCGGCGGGCGGCGACCTCGGGCGGCTGGAGGACCTGCTGGCGGCGCCCGAGGCGCGGCGCTGGCTGCGGCCGGCGGGGATCGACGGCTACGGCGATCCGGCGACGGCCTTGCCGGCGTTCGAGATCGCCGAGCCGTCGTTGACGGGAGCGGACCGAACCCCCCCGACTAGAGGGGGAAAGGGGCGGTCGCAGCCGCGGAGCGGGAGCGCAGCGGCCTTGCCGGCGGAGGCAGACGGCGGAGCGCTCGATGGACGGTACCGCGCCGGCGCGAGCGGCGGAGCGACCCCCGACCCCGTGTCGCGGAACGCCGGCGCGCCGCAACGATCGCGTGCGCAGGCCACGGCAGCCTCCGACCCGCGCGCCGGCAGGAGCGTCCCGGGCTCCGCTGACGCCGGAGCCTGTGCAGGTCCGCCACCGCGTGCGACGAGCGCCGCGGCCGCCTCCTGTGCCGAGGGAGGTTCTGGAGGCTCCGCTGCTCCCGGCGCCGCCGCCACCCCGGCACTGCAAGCGGAGACCGCCCCGCCCGCCTCTCACCCCCTAGCCGATCTGTTTTCTGTCGACCCGCGCGCCCTCTTCGCCGCCGGCCGCTGGCGTGCGGCGGTGGCGGCCTGGGAGGACTCGCCGCCGCAGACCGCCGGCGAGCGCCGCGAGCTGGCGCGTGCGTGGCTGGCGCTGGGACGGGCGCGGCGGGCGCTGGCGGTGCTGGCGGCGGGCGGCGAGGAGGCGGACGCCGACCCGGCGGCCGACCTGCCGCTGGTCGCCGACTGCCAGCTCCACCTCGGGCGGCTGCGCGCCGCGCTGCGCACCGTGTCGCGGGCGGCGGACGAGGACCTGGGCGCCGACGACCGCCTGGCGCTGGCCGAGGTGGAGGCGCGGGCGCGGTCGAACGCCGGCGACCCAGGCGGCGCCTGGTCGTGCGCCATGGCGGCGGTGGAGGCGGTGCGGCGAGCCTCGCCCCGGCTGCGCGCCCGCGGCCACCTGCTGGCGGCGCAGGCGGCGTGGGACGGCGGCGAGCCGCAGGCGGTGGCGCGCCACCTGGCGGCGGCGGCGGACCTCGAGGGCGACCCGGAGCTCGAGCCGGCGCTGCGCCAGACGCGCGCCCTCGCCGCCCTCGCGGCGGGCGACGCCGCGGCCGCCGCGCAGGAGCTGACCGCCGCCCTCGCGCGGCACCGCCGTCGGCTGCCGCTCTACGCCGCCGCCGGCCTGTGGAACGACCTCGGCATCGCCCGCGCCCGCTCGGGCGACCTCGCCGGCGCCGAGAAGGCGCTCGCCCGCTCGCTGCGCCTCTACCGCGGCTGCGAGGGCTCGCGCCGCACCACGCTGGGGCTCGCCAACCTCGCCGAAGTGCGCCTGCGCCGCGGCCGGCTGGCCGGCGTCGAGGCGATCCTCGAGCGCACCAGCGCCGCCAACCGCGCCGCCGGCAACCGCCGCATGGCGGTGCACGACCTGCTGCTGTGGGGCCGCTTCGAGCTCACCCACGGCCGCGCCGCCGCCGCCCTCGACGTGCTGCGCCGCGGCGAGGAGGAGGCCGGCGCCGAAGGCCTGGACGACGCGGCCGAGGAGGCGCGCCTGCTCGCCGCCCGCGCCCTCGGCTGGCTGGGGCGCGGCGACGAGGCGGCGGCGGAGCTCGACGCGCTGCCGGCGGCGGCGCTCGAGCACCTCGAGCCGGAGGAGCGGCCCGCCGTCCTCGCCCACGCCGGGCGCCGCGAGGAGGCGCTGGCGGCGGCCGCTGGCGGCGCCCCGGCGGCATTGTGTGGGACGGCACTGTGGCAAGCGGCGCTCGACGGCGGCGCGGTGCCGCCCGGCGGCTGGGCGCCGCTCGACCGCCTCGAGCCGCTGCGCGCCGCCCGCACCGTCTTCGACCTCGAGCTGCGGCGCCCCGGCGTGGTCCCCGGCCCCCGCCGCCGCCGCGCCGTCGCCGAGCTGCGCAAGGCGGGCGCCGTGCGGCTGGCCGAGCGGCTGGAGGCGCGCGAGGAGGGGCCGTGGCGGGCGCTGGCCAACCACCTGGCAAGTGCCTCCGAGACCGTCGGCGAGGGCGTCGCCTGGCGCCAGCTGCTCGCCGACGCCGGCCATCCGCAGGCCCGCGCCTGGTGGGAGGGCGACGACGACGCGCGGGTGCTGGTGGCGGGCGCCGGCGGCGACGAGGAGCTGGCCGCGCCCTGCGCCGGCGGCCGCCTGGTGCTGCGCGCCCCGGCGCTCGACGCGCCGCTCGCCGCCCTCTTCGAGCTGCTGCGCCGCGACACGGCGAGGCGCGGCGTGGATGGTGGCGCGGTCGCCCGCCGCCCGCCGGCCGCCGACCTCGAGATCCTCGGCGACGACCCCGCCCTGCGCGCCGCCGTCGAGCGCGCCGCGCGGCGGGCGCCCGGCGAGGTGCCGATCCTCGTCCTCGGCGAGAGCGGCACCGGCAAGGAGCTGGTGGCGCGGCGCGTCCACC
>CAZLBJ010000244.1:0-8172 GCA_964557755.1 uncultured Thermoanaerobaculia bacterium | reverse complement strand
GTGGCCACCGCCGAGGCCGGCGCCTCGGCGGTGCTGGCGGTGCTCGCCATCGTGCTGCCGGTGGTGGCGGTGGTGCTGGTGGCGCTGCTCCTCGTCTTCGTCGCCCGCCGCACCGTCTTTCGGCGCCGGCCGGCGGTCGAGACGCCGCGCACCTGAGCCTGCCGCGGCCTCACTCCTGCCGCAGCACGCTTCCCGGGTCGACGCGCAGGGCCCGCCGCGCCGGCACCAGGGCGGCGAGCAGCGCGGCGCCGCCCAGCACCACGGTGACGCCAACGAAGGTCGCCGGGTCGTGCGGCGAGACGCCGACCAGCAGGGTCTCGAGCACGCGGCCGGCCGCCGCCGCGGCGGCGAAGCCGAGCCCGAGCCCGACCGCCACCAGCACCAGCCCGTGGCGCAGCACCAGGCGCACGACGCCGGTGCGGCTGGCGCCGAGGGCGACGCGGATGCCGATCTCCCGCACGCGCTGCCCCACGACGTAGGAGAGGACGCCGTAGATGCCGCCGAGGGCGAGCACCAGCGCCAGGCCGGCGAAGACCGCCATCATCCACGCCGAGGCGCGCCGCAGCAGCAGCGAGTCGCGCAGCGACTGGGCATTGGTGCCGACCTGGTAGAGCGGCAGCTCGGAATCGAGCCCCTGCACCACGCCGCGCGCCGCGGCGGTCAGCGCCGCCGGGTCGCCGGAGGTCCACACCGCCATCGACAGGCTGGGCTCGGGGTGCGGCTCGTAGGGGAAGTAGAGGCCGGGCCGCATCTCCTCGTCGACGCCGTAGTGCTTGACGTCGCGCGCGACGCCGACGACGAAGAAGCCCTCCTCCTCGAGATCTCGTCCGCGGAAGGCGATGCGCCGCCCCACCGGGTCGTCGACGTCGGGGAAGAAGCGGCGGGCGAAGGTCTCGTTGACCAGCACCGAGCGGCGGCCGTCCGGGCGCTCGTCGTCCCCGCCGAGCAGGCGCCCCTGGACGGCGGTGATGCCCATCGCCTGGAAGTAGCCGGGGGTGGCCGAGCGATAGAGGACCACCGGGTTGGGGTCGTCGGGGCCGCTGCCGAGCCCGCCCTCGGCGGCGAAGAAGCCGCCGGTGTGGCAGCCGAACGGCGGGCAGGTGACGCCGCCGGCGGCGCGCACGCCGGGCAGGCGCTCGAGGCCCGCCACCAACCGGCGATAGAAGGTCGCCTGGTCGTCGTCGTCCGGGTAGGTGGCGTCCGGCAGCGCGACGCGGAAAGCGAGGACGTGGTCGACGCGGAAGCCGGGGTCGGCGTGGCGCAGGCGGTCGAAGGTGCGCAGCAGCAGCCCGCCGCCGACCAGCAGCAGCGCGGCGAGGGTGATCTCCGCCACCACCAGGCCGTCGAGGACACGGCGCTGGGCGCGCGAGCCGCCGGCGCGGCCGCCGCCGTCGCCGAGCGCCGCTTGCACGCCGTGGCGCCGCGCCTGCAGCACCGGCGCCCAGCCGAAGAGGACGGTGGTGGCGACCACCGCCGCCAGCCCGAACAGCGCCATGCGCCAGTTCGGCTCGAGCACCACCCACGAGGGCAGCTCGCGCGGCGCCGCCGCCGCCAGCAGCCGGATCGTCCAGAAGCCCGCCGCCAGCCCGAGCGGCGCCGCCACCAGCGCCAGCGCCAGGCTCTCGGCGAGGAGCTGGCCGGCGATGCGGCCCTTCCCCGCCCCCAGCGCCTGGCGGATCGCCAGCTCGCGGCGGCGCGCGAAGGAGCGGGCCAGGAGGATGCTCGCCACGTTGCCGCAGGCGATCAGCAGCACGATGCCCACCGCCAGGCACAGCGCCACGGTGATGCCGCGGAAGTCGCCCACCAGGCGCTCGCGCAGCGGGATGGCGAACGGCGACACCACGCGCTCCGTGTCGTGCTCCTCCCAGATCGGCAGGTGCGCGCGCCGCAGGTCCTCCTCCGCCTTGGCGACGCTGACCCCCGGCTTCAGCCGCCCGATGCCCTGGTAGCTGTAGCTGCCCTGCGCCTCCTCGGGGTCGAGCGCCAGCGGCGTCCACAGTTGCACGTCGTCGGGGAAGCGGGCCGCCGGCGGCAGCACGCCGACCACCGTGCGCGGCTCGCCGTCGAGGCGCACGGTGCTGCCGAGGACGTCGTGCGAGCCGCCGTAGCGGCTCTGCCACAGGTCGTGCCCCAGCAGCACCACGGGCGGCGCGCCGGGGCGGTCGTCCTCGGGCGTGAACAGCCGCCCGAGCACCGGCTGGATGCGCAGCGCCGGGCCGAGGTCCCAGGTCACCTGCGCCCCCTCGATGCGGTCGGCGCCGCCCGCCGCCGCCAGGTTGTAGCTCTCGGTGCTGAGCAGGCCGATCCCCTCGAAGGCCTGCACTCCGTCGCGCCAGACGGCGAAGTCGTGGTAGTCGATGCCCACCCGCTCGAGGTTCCACGCCGGCGCCGTCTCGTCGACGTAGACCAGCCGCTCCGGCTCGTCGAACGGCAGCGGGCGCAGGAAGAGGACGTCGACGAGGGTGAACACCGCCGTCGCCGCCGCCATCCCGAGCGCCAGCATGGAGACGGCGACGACGGTGAGGCCGGGCTGGCGGCGCAGGCCGCGGAGCGCGGCGCGCAGGTCGGCGAGCGGGTTCCAGCGGCCACGCGGGACGTCGCCGTCGCGCCGGCGCGGCCGTCCGGGGGCTGCGCCCCGGCCGGTTGTGGTTCTGGTCATGGTCCGCCGATCATAGCCCGGGCGGAGGCGGCAGCGCGGCCGCCTACCAGGCGCGCGGGTCGAGGTCGTAGGGCAGCGGCGTGAGGACCTCGGGAGCGCCGTCGCCGCGCAGCCACACGAGGTCCTCCAGGCGCACGCCCCAGCCGTCGTCCGGGTCGTAGAGGCCCGGCTCCAGGGTCAGCACGTCGCCCGCCTCGAGCCGCCCTTCCGCCCCCGCGTGGCGGCGGAAGCTCGGGTACTCGTGGAGCTCGTAGCCGACGCCGTGGCCGAGGTTGTGGACGTAGCCGGTCAGCGTGTCGGGGTCGCCGAGCAGCGTCGGGTAGCCGCGGGAAGCGAGCTCCGCGCAGGCGGCGCGCTGGAGGTCCCAGCCGCGCACGCCGGGGCGCGCCGCGCGGTGGGCGGCGGCGAGGGTGTGGTGCACCGCCGCGTGGGCGGCGGCGAGGGCGGCCGGCGGCGGACCGACGCAGAAGGTGCGAGTGCAGTCGGCGAAGGGCGGTGCCGAGGGGTAGAGGTCGACCACCAGCGACTCGCCGGTGCGCAGCACGCGCCCGTCGTCGCCGGCGTTGTGCGGCACGGCGGCGGCGCGGCCGGCGGCGAGGATGTTGCCCGCCGGCTGCTCGAGGCCGTGGCCGGCGAGGACGGCGGCGACGGCGGCGCGCAGGCGGCCGGCGGTCAGCCGCTCGCCTTCGAGCCACAGCTCCTCCAACGCCCCCGACCGCCCTGAGCCTGTCGCAGGGCGCGGCTCGGCCGCCGCCAGCAGCCGCGCCACCTCGCGGAAGGCGGCCACCGTGCCGGCGGCGGCGCGGCGGATGCCGTCGAGATGGCGGGCCTCTTTGCGCTTGCGCAGCCGGCGCGTCAGCTCGTTGCCGTCGACCGGCGTCCAGCCGGCCTCGGCCAGCCGGCGCGCCGCCTCCCAGCCGGTGCCGGCCGGGCCGTGCCCGGCGAGCGCCACCCGCCCCTCCGGCACGCCGCAGGCGGCGAGGGCGGCGGCCGCCGCGGCGGCGAGGAGCCGTGCCTCCGGCCACCCCTCGCGCTGCGCCCGCGGCACCTCCAGCGCTTCGGGCGGCAGCAGGGCGAGACCGGTGGCGGCGGCCTCCTCGCGCTCCATCGGCGACACGTAGCCGAGGCGGGGGGCGCCGCCGCGCGGCAGCACGAGGAGCGCCCGGCCGAGGTGGACCGGGCCGGTGAAGTGCGCCAGGTCCGGGTCGCGCGCCGACTCGGCGAGCACCAGCAGGGCGCCGCAGCCGAGGTCGTCGAGCCCGCCGTCCAGCACGCCGCCGGGCGGCGCCGCCGGTAGCGGGCTCAGAGGTTGCGGTCCAGGAACTGCTCGAAGGCGGCCTTCGGCATGGCGCCCATCAAGCGGTCGGCGACCTGGCCGCCCTTGAACAGGATGAAGGTGGGGATGCTGGAGACCTGGTACTGCACCGCCAGCGCCTGGTGTTGGTCGACGTTGAGCTTGGCGATGCGCACGCGGCCCTCGCGCTCGCCGGCGATCTGGTCCAGGGTGGGCGCCACCATGCGGCACGGGCCGCACCACTCGGCCCAGAAGTCCACCAGCACCGGGGTCTCGGACCCCAGCACCTCGTCCTGGAAGTTGTCGGTGCCGACGGTGACGATCTTGTCGCTGGCCATGAAAGGGTCTCCTCGTCCTTCGTTCTAAGGGAAGTGCATCGGAAGGGGAACGGGGCCGTCAGGCGCCGGAAGCCTCCTGGTCCAACCGGCGCCGCGCGGCGAAAAATTCTCGCGTCGTCTCGACGTCGCGGCGGATCTGCGACGACAAATCCATCACCGACGGGAAAATCTTCTCCTCGCGCAGCCGCTTGTGGAAGCGCAGCTCGACGCGCTGCCCGTAGACGTCGGAGCTGAAGTCGAGGACGTGGCTCTCCACCACCCGCTGGTAGTTCTCGTAGACGGTGGGGCGGGTGCCGATGTTGGTGACCGCGTCGAAGCTCGCCGGGATGGCCGGCAAGCCCACGCTGCAGGCGTAGACGCCGTTCATCGGCACCACCTGCTCGTCGGTGGCGAGGTTGATCGTCGGCCAGCCCAGCTTCTGCCCCATGCGGTCGCCGCGCACCACCGTGCCGCCGAGCTCGTAGGGACGGCCCAGCATCTCCAGGGCGTCCTCCACCCGGCCATCGAGCAGGGCGCCGCGGATGCGCGTCGAGGAGATGCGCTCGCCGCGCCAGCCGACCTGCTCGACGCCGTGCGCGCTGAAGCCGAGCTCGGCGCCGAGGCCGCGCAGCAGGTCGAGGTCGCCCTCCCGCTGGTGGCCGAAGACGAAGCTCGAGCCGACGTAGACCTCGACGACGCCGAGCCGCCGGTGCAGGAAGTCGGCGACGAAGGCCTGCGCCGCGGTGCGCGCGAGCTCCGGCGTGAAGCGCACCACCAGGACGACGTCGACCCCCGCCTCCTCGAGCAGGCTCTCCTTCTGGCGCGGCGTGGTCAGCCGCGGCGGCGCCACCTCCGGCCGCAGCACCGCCAGCGGGTGCGGCTCGAAGGTGATGGCGACCGAGCTCGTGGCGTGCGCCGCGGCGCGCTCGCGCACCCGCGCCAGCACCGCCTGCTGGCCGCGGTGCAGCCCGTCGAAGTTGCCGATGGCGGCGACGCCGCCGCGCGGCAGGTCGGTGTTGTCGTAGGCGTCGTGGACGACGAGCACGGGAAGCGTGGGGATTCGCGTGGGGGACGGCCCGGCGGGCGTGGCTCCGGGCGTGGCGCGGGGGGAAGGATACACCAAGCGGCGCGGCCCGCGACCGCGCCAGGAGTGGACCTCAGACGGCGCTCGCCGCCGGCTCCAGGGGCGGCTCCAGCGCCGCCTCGGCGGGCACCACGCCGGGCGCCCCCGCGGGGCCGACGACGTGGCCCACCAGGTCGTCGGCGTAGGCGGCGGAGACCTCCACCTCGGCAAAGGTGCCGGGCGGCGCGAAGCCGTCGTTGATCAGCACGCGGCCGTCGATCTCCGGCGCCATGCCGTGGTGGCGCGCCACCAGCAGGTGCTCGGTCTCCTCGTGGGCGCCCTCGACCAGCACCACGAGGCGCCGGCCGACCAGGCGCTGCCGCTGCGCGCGGGCGATCGGCTCCTGCTCGGCGAGGAGGCGCTCGTGGCGCCGCCGCGCGACGCCCTTCGGCACGCGGCCGGCGAGGTCCGCGGCCGGCGTGCCCTCCTCCGGGCTGTAGGCGAAGGCGCCCAGGTGGTCGAAGCGGGCGCGGCGGACGAAGTCGAGCAGATGCTCGAAGTGCGCCTCCTCCTCGCCGGGGAAGCCGACGATGAAGGTGGTGCGCAGGAAGACGTCCGGGGCGAGCTCGCGGGCGCGGTCGAGCAGGCGCAGGTAGCGCTCGGCGCGGCCGCCGCGACGCATGCGCTTCAGCACCTCCGGGTGGCTGTGCTGGAGCGGCATGTCGACGTAGGAGCAGAAGCGCTCCTCCTGCCCCATCAGGCGCAGCAGCTCGTCGTCGAGCGTCGTCGGATAGGCGTAGAGGAAGCGGATCCAGGGGATCGAGGTGCCGGCGAGCAGCGCCTCGGCGAGGCGGGTCAGACCGTGGCGGCCGAGCCCGAGGTCCTCGCCGTAGCGCGTCGTGTCCTGGGCGATCAGGCACAGCTCGGCGACGCCCTCGGACTCCAGCCGCCGGGCCTCGGCCACCAGGCTGTCGACGGTGCGCGAGCGGAAACGGCCGCGCCACTGCGGGATGGCGCAAAATGTACAAGGGTTGTCGCAGCCCTCGGCGACCTTGAGGTAGGCATGGCCGCGGGTGGTGAGCAGGCGCGGCGCGGTGTGTTCGAAGACCAGGTGCGAGGGCGCCGGCGGCATGCTGCCGCCGCCGAGCTGCACGAGCGTTCCCGGGTTTACGACGCCCTCGGCCAGCTCCCCCACCTGCGCCAGGTCGTCGAGGCCGACGAAGGCGTCGATCTCGGGGATCGACTCGGCCAGCTCGCGGCCGTAGCGGTTGACCATGCAGCCGGCCACCACCAGCCGCCGCACCTCGCCGCGCGCCTTGGCGCCGGCGACCTCGAGGATGGTGTCGATCGACTCCTGCTTGGCCTCGTCGATGAAGCCGCAGGTGTTGACGATCACCGTCTCCGCCTGGTCGAGATCCGCCGTCAGCTCGTAGCCGGCGGCGAGCAGGCGGCCGAGGATGACCTCCGAGTCGACGCGGTTCTTCGGGCAGCCGAGACTGATCAGACCGACGCGCCGCCGGGGCGCAGCGTCCGGCGCCGCAGCGCCTCGAGGTGGCGGCTGAGTCGAGGTCAACGGTCGCCTCTCCTATCCCGCCGCCGCGCCGTGCTGTCCGCCGCCGACTGCAACCGCCGGGCCCGGTGCGGACGCCGCGGAGTCCTGCGACACCAGACCCTCGACCAGCTTCTCCATCCACACGTGCTCGCCGCCCAGTACGGAGATGGCGGTGCTGTAGGCCTGCGCGTCGTGGTTGCTTGAGAGGTCGCGGAAGAGCTGATCGACCTTGCGCCGCGATCCGCGGCAGAAGACGTCGGCGAGCTCGATCGCGTGCGCGGCATCGGCGTCGCCTCGCCGGCCCATGCCGTGCGCGCGCGCGACCGAGGCCGACATCGCGAACAGCTCGTTGACGATGTCGACCAACCGGAAGAGAAACGCCTGCTTGCGCTCGAGCGCGGGGCCGAAGCGGAGCATGCCGTGGAACGACGCGCGCGCCAGGCGGCGGCTGCGCCGCTCGACGAAGCGCAGGTGGGTGGCCAGTCGTCCGAACTCGCCGTAGCGGGGCCAGCGTCCCCAGCCCAGCCACCGGGTCGGGTACCACCAGGCATAGAACGCGGCGACCTTGGGAAACGCGGCCAGCTTCTTGGCGACCGGCACCTTGGGGTCGACCAGCGCGCCCGCCACCTGGAGGTGCTTGTCGACGGCCTCGCGCGCCATGATCAGGTGCATGATCTCGCTCGAGCCCTCGAAGATGCGGTTGATGCGGAAGTCGCGCATCATGCGCTCGACGCCGATGGGCTCCTCACCGCGGGCTTCCAACGAGGACTCCTTCTCGTAGCCCCGGCCGCCGCGGATCTGCATGGTCTCGTCGATGATCTTCCAGCCCTGGTCGGTGTTCCACTCCTTGCACGCCGCGGCCTCGAGCCGCAAGTCGCGATCGGCGCGGTTCGCCATGTCGCTCGCGAGCTTGACGATCGACTCCATGGCGAAGGTGGTGGAGGCGATGTAGGCGATCTTCTGCGCGATCGCCTCGTGCTTGCCGATCGCCTTGCCCCACTGCACGCGCTGCGCCGCCCACTGCCGCACGATGCGCAGGCAGATCTTGCCGACGCCGACGCAGGCGTTGGGGATCGAGAGCCGGCCGTCGTTGAGCGTCGTGAGCGCGATCTTGAGGCCGCGGCCCTCGGCGCCGATCAGGTTCTCGCGCGGCACGCGCACGTTGTCGAAGGTGATGACGCCGTTGGCGAGCGCCCGCAGACCCATGAAGTGGCAACGCCGCTCGACCTCGACTCCGGGCCATTCGGTCTCGACCACGAAGGCCGAGATCTTGTTCGAGCCCGGATG
>CAZLBJ010000243.1:0-6303 GCA_964557755.1 uncultured Thermoanaerobaculia bacterium | reverse complement strand
GGGGGGTGGTGCGGCGGGCCGCCGGCGTGGGCCGGTGCTGCGGCCGGAGCCGCCGCGCCGAGTCGGCCGGCGAGCTCGGCCACCTGGCGCTCGAGGCGCTGCAGGCGCTGCTCGCTGGCGAGGGCCGTGCGGCGAGCGCGGCGCAGCGAAGCGGCCAGCCAGACCACGCCTCCCACGGCGCCGGCGGCGACGGCGAGCAGCACGACGCAGCCGACGAGGATCTCGAAGTCCATCGCCGCGGATGGTAGCTCAGAGCTGCCGGCTCAGGCGGCGGCCAGCTCGGCCACCACGCGGTCGACCTCCTCCTCGGTGTTGTAGAAGTGGGGCGCGAGGCGCAGGCGGCCGGCGCGGTGGGCGATGCGGATGCCGCGCTGCTCGAGGTGGGCGGCCAGCGCCTCGGCCGGCCGCCGCGGGTGGAGGACGGAGACGATCCCCGAGCGCTCGCCCGGGTCCCACGGGCTGTAGACGGCGAACCCCGCCTCGGCGAGCCCCTTGCCGAGGCGCTCGGTGAGCGCCAGCACCCGTGCCTCGATGGCCGCCGGCCCGGCGTCGAGCAGCAGCTCCAGCGAGGCGCCGAGGGCGAGGATGCCGAAGGCGTTGAGCGTCCCCGCTTCGAAGGCCAGCGCGCCCTCGTTCCAGTCGAGCTCGAAGTGCTCCCATTCGAACATGCGGCGCATCGAGCGCCAGCCGGCGTGCACCGGGTGCAGGCGCTCGAGGGCGCGCGCGCCGAGGTAGAGGACGGCGACGCCCTCCGGCCCGAGCAGCCACTTGTGGGCGGCGGCGGCCACCACGTCGCAGCAGGCGGCCTCGGCGTCGAGCGTCAGCGCCCCCAGCCCCTGGATGGCGTCGACCACGAAGAGCACGTCGTGGCGGCGGCAGACGTCGCCGATCTCGGCGAGGTCGCTGCGGAAGCCGCTGGCGTACTGCACCCAGGAGAGGGCGACGACGCGGGTGCGCCCGTCGACGCGCGACAGCACCTCCTCCGCCGGCACCCGGCCGCCGCGCTCCGGCGCCAGGCGCAGCTCGACGCCGCGGCGCCCGAGGTTCATCCACGGGTAGACGTTCGACGGGTACTCGCAGGCGGCGCCCACCACGTTGTCGCCGTCGCGCCACGGCAGCCCCTCGGCGACCAGCGACAGGGCGGTGGAGGTGTTCTCGGTGAAGGCGACGCGGGTGGGGTCGTCGCAGCCCAGGAGACGCGCCGCGTCCTTGCGCGCCCTGGCGATGCCGCGCTGGCGGCGCGGCCAGTGCAGGTCCCCGGTCTCCGCCGCCAGCCGCGCCTCCTTGGCCAGCCGCTCGGCGGCGGTGCGCGGCAGCGGCGCCAGCGCCGCGTGGTTCATGAACACGAAGCGCTCCGTGACCGGCATCAGGGCGCGGGCACGGGCGACGTCGAGGGCGGCGGTGGTCGGCATCAGGGCAGCAAGCCTACACCCCGGGTGCGGGTGGGCCGCGGGAGGTCGGCGCGACTACCCGTCGTCCTCCACGCCGTCCTTGTCGCGGCCGCGGGCGCGGCCGGGGGGCTCGGTGGCCCGGCCGGGCGGGTCGTCGTCGGTGTCGACGTCGATCTCGACGTCGATGCCCTCGTCGACCGTCACGGTGCCGTCCTCGTCGTCGACGCGGATGTGGTAGCCGTCTTCTTCGGCCACCACCTCGCGGCCGTCCTCCTCGACCACCGTCTCGCGCACCACCGTCTCGGAGGCCTCGTCGCCGTCCTCGGCGACGCAGGCGGACACCGCCAGCAGCATCGCCCACAGCACCGTCAGGACCAGCGGGATCAGCACGTCTCGTCGTCCGTCTCGGCTCATCGTGTCCTCCTCGTTCCCTCCACGCCCGCGGCGCATTGCATCCGGCGTGCCGCGCCGCTCAGCGGCGGCGCGAGGTGACGATGAGGAACACCGAGGCGAGGATCACCGCGGCGGCGATCAGGGTGCGAGCGTCGAGCTCCTCGCCGGCCATCGCCCAGCCGAGCAGCAGGGCGACCACCGGGTTGACGTAGGCGTAGGTGGAGACCTTCTCCGCCGGCGCCACGCGCAGCAGCCAGACGTAGGCCGAGTAGGCGACCAGGGCGCCGAAGACGATCAGGTAGGCGAGGGCGAGCCAGGAGGCGGCGGTCACCGCGCCCAGGTCGAAGGACGCCGGCTCGCCGAGGGCCAGGCTGAGCACCGCCAGCAGCACGCCGCCGGCCAGCATCTCCATGCCGGTGCCGAGGCGCGGCGAGCGCGGCAGCGGCGCGGTGCGCGAGTAGAGCGAGCCCACCGACCACGCCAGCGAGCCGCCGAGCACCGCCAGGATGCCGCCTAGGTCGGCGCGCTCGGCGCCGGCCAGCTCCGCCGGCCCGATGAGCAGCGCGAGCCCGGCGAGGCCACCCGCCACCCCGGCCCACACCGTCCACCGCGGCGCGGTGCCGCCCGGGCGGAAGGCGTCGATCGCCACCACCCACAGCGGCACGGTGGCGACCAGCAGCGCCGCCAGCCCCGAGTCGATGCGCAGCTCCGCCCACACCACCGCGCCGTTGCCGCAGAACAGCAGCAGGCCGCCGACGATCGCCGCCGAGCGCCACTCCACCGCCCGCGGCGGCGGGTGGCCGCGCCGCCGCGCCCACAGGTAGAGGATCCCGCCGGCGATCAGGAAGCGCACCGCCGCCATCAGGAACGGCGGCATCGAGCCGATGGCGAAGCGGATGGCGAGGTAGGTCGAGCCCCAGATGACGTAGACGGCCGCGAACGCCGACAGCAGGGAGAGGCGGGAGGGCGCGGCCGGGACGTCCGGGGACGCGGGCACCCCGCGCTTCGAGACGGCCCCTGGCAGGGCCTCCTCGGCGCTCGCCGGTGGGCTCGGGGCCTCCTCGGCGGCGCCGGCGCGGGCGGGGGCCGCGGATTCGGTGGAGGAGGTCATCGGCGCAGTCTATGGCGGCGGCGGTGCGCTGGCGACCGGGATCTGGACGCCGAACCCGACCGTGCCGCGCCGCCTCGACCGTGAGCGGTGAAAGTGGCACAATCCCCTCATCATGGCGAGAGCGAGGGCGGGGCGTCGTAGGGCTCCGGAGCGGCGGGCGGGGCTCGGTCGCAGGATCCTCGCCCTGCTCCTCGGCCTCGGCGCCATCGTCCCGCCGGCCGCCGCCCGGCCGCCGCGCGCGCAGGTCGAACGCCTCAAGGCGCTGAGCCTCGAAGAGCTCCTCTCGGTGGAGGTCACCTCGGGTTCGAAGTCGCCGCGCACGCTGTGGCGGCTCCCCGCCGCGGTCAGCGTCATCGAGCAGGAGGAGATCCGCCGCTCCGGAGTGCGCAGCCTCCCGGACGCCCTCCGCCTGGCCACCGGGGTGCACGTGGCACGCTTCGACAGCCGCACCTGGTCGATCAGCGCCCGCGGCCTCAACTCCCAGGTCGGCAACAAGATGCTGGTGCTGATCGACGGCCGCAGCGTCTACACGCCGTTGTTCTCCGGCGTCTTCTGGGACGTCCAGGACTACCTGCTCGCCGACGTCGAGCGCATCGAGGTGGTGCGCGGTGCCGGCGGTGCGCTGTGGGGCTCGAACGCGGTCAACGGCGTGGTCAACATCGTCACCCGGCCGGCGGCCGACACCCGCGGCGGCCTGCTCGAGGCGGGCGGCGGCAGCGAGCACACCGCCTTCGGGGCGCTGCGCTGGGGCGGCGCGCTGCCGAACGGCGACTACCGGGTGTACGGCACCTTCCGCGAGCTCGACGCCCTGGTGTTCGCGGACGGCGGCAGCGCGGACGACGACCTGCGCTTCCGCCAGGGCGGCTTCCGCGCCGACCTGCGGCCGCCGGTCGGCGACGGCCTGACCGTCCAGGGCGACCTCTACTCCGGCACGATCGGCCACCCGGTGCGCGACACCACCGACGTCGAGGGCGGCAACCTCGGCGTGCGCTGGAACGCCGGCCTCGCCGGCGGCCGCTTCGAGGCCCGCCTCTATCTCGACGACACCGGGCGCGTCGTCCCCGGCCAGTTCGCCGAGGACCGCCGCACCTGGGACCTCGAGCTGCAGCACGACACGCGCCTCGGCCGCCACGAGCTGGTATGGGGCGCCGGCTACCGCCGCAGCGACGACCGCGTCGAGGACAGCGCCGTGCTCGCCTGGGAGCCGAACGAGGCCGAGCTGTGGATCGTCAACGTCTTCGCGCAGGACACCATCCATCTCGACGAGCGCTGGCAGCTCACCCTCGGCACCAAGCTCGAGGAGCAGTCGGTGATGGACCTCGAGGTCCAGCCCTCCGTGCGCCTGGCTCGGACGCCGGACGAGCGGCAGATCCTGTGGGCGGCCGCTTCGCGCGCGGTGCGCGCGCCGACGCGCATCGACCGCGACGTCCGCGTCCCCGGCGAGCCGCCGTTTCTGGTGGTCGGCAATCCCGACTGGCGGCCCGAGGAGGTGCTGGCCTACGAGCTCGGCTACCGCCGCCTGTTCGCCGACGGCCTCTACCTCGAGGCCGCCGCCTTCTACAACGACTACGACGACCTGCGCAGCCAGGAGCCGTCGCCCGCCGGCCTGCCGCTGGTGCTCGGCAACCGCCTGGAGGGCGAGACCCAAGGCCTCGAGCTCACCGGCCGCTACGCGCCTACCCCGCGGCTGCACCTGCGCGCGGGGATGACCTGGCTCGACACCGACCTCCGCCTGGAGCCGGGCAGCGGCGACCCCACCGGCGGCGCGTCGGAGGCGAACGACCCGGGCTTCCACGGCTTCCTGCGCGCCGACCTCGACCTGCCCCGCGAGTGGACCGTCGGCGCCTGGCTGCGTTACGTGGACGACCTCGAGCAACCCGCCGTCGCCGCCTACCACGAGCTCGACCTGCGGCTCGCCTGGCGGCCGCGGCCCGACCTCGAGATCTCCCTGGTCGGCCAGAACCTGCTGCACGACCACCACCCCGAGCTCGGCGCCCTGCCGAGCCGCGAAGAGGTGGAGCGCGGGGTGTACGGGGAGCTGCTCTGGAGCTTCTGAGCCCGGCCGCGGGAAGGCGGCGGCGCGCGGGAACGGCGGTCGCGAGGCTCCTCCTGCTCGCCGCCGGGGCGGCGGCCGCGCTGGCCCCGGCGCTCCTGCCCGCCGCCGCGCAGGAGGCTGCCGAGCACGAGCTGAAGGCGGTCTTCCTCTACAACTTCACCAAGTTCGCGGAGTGGCCGGCGGGGGCCTTCGAGCCGGGGGACGCGCCGTTCCGCATCTGCATCGTCGGCGAGGACCCGTTCGGGCCGCTGCTCGACGAGCTGGTCGCCGGCGAGAGGGTGCACCGCCGGCGCATCGAGGTGGTCCGCCACCGGCGGCCGCGCGAGGCGAGGTCCTGCCAGATCGTCTACCTCGCCGCCGACCAGGAGCCGGAATCGGTCGCCGAGGTCCCCGGCGCCGCCGAGGGGACGGTGTTCACCGTCGGCGAGAGCGAGGCGTTCCTCGCCGCCGGCGGCCTGCTGCGCTTCCGCCTGCTGCGCAGCCGCATCCGGCTGCAGATCAACGAGGAGGCGCGGGCGCGGTCGCGGCTGAAGATCAGCTCGAAGCTCCTGCAGCTCGCCGAGCTGGTGCGGCCGGGCGACGGGAAGGGGCGCTAGGGGGACGGATGCGGCTGCGCTCGAAGCTCCTGCTGGTGGTGCTCGCCTCGACGGCGGCGGCGCTGCTGCTCGCCGGCGCCGCGCTGTTCACCTGGGACCGCTTCCGCCTGCGCCGCGAGCTGCTCGGCGGTCTCGAGGCCACGGCCGCGCTGATCGCCGACCAGTCGACGGCGGCGCTGACCTTCCAGGACCCGGTGGTGGCGCGCGAGAACCTGCTGTCGCTGCGCTCGCAGCGCCAGGTGGTGGTCGGCTGCCTCTATACCGCCGGCGGCACCCTGTTCGCCGAGTACCACCGCCGCGGCACGGCGAGCACCTGTCCGCCGGAGGCCGGGCTGCCCGCAGCCGAGGTGGGCGGCGCCGCGGAGCTGTGGGCGCCGGTGGTGCTCGAAGGGCGGTCGATCGGCACCCTGTACCTGCGCAGCGACCTCTCCGCCCTGTGGCGCCGCCAGCTCCTCCAGCTCGCCGCCATGGCGGGGGCGCTGGTGGTCGCCCTCGGCGGCGGCCTGCTGGTGTCGCTACGCCTGCAGCGCGCGGTCGCCGGCCCGGTGGCCGAGCTCGCCGCCACCGCGGCGGCGGTCACCGGCACCCGCGACTACACCTTGCGCGCCGCCCGCCGCAGCGACGACGAGGTGGGCGAGCTGGTGACGGCGTTCAACCAGATGATGGGCGAGATCGAGGACACCGACTCGTCGCTGCGCCGCGCCAAGGACCAGCTCGAGCACGCCAACCTCGACCTGACCCGCGAGGTACTCGAGC
>CAZLBJ010000242.1:0-7708 GCA_964557755.1 uncultured Thermoanaerobaculia bacterium | reverse complement strand
CGGGTGACGAACGGCCGCACGACGCGGACGTGGACGTCGGCCTCGAGCAGCGCCAGGCGGATCTGGCGCAGCGCCGCGTCGAGCGACTCCTCGGTGATCTTGCCCTCGCCCTTGAGCTGGCGGAAGACGTCCTGGAGCTTGCCCTGCAGTCCGTCGAACATGGTGTGCGATTCCCTAACTACTTGGTGGTGAGGGACTTCCGGCCACGGACACGGCGGAGCCGGAGCCCGATGCTACCGCCTCCCCGGCGGCGAGGCAAACGCAGGAGGGCATCAGAGAGCCTGGATCGAGATCTCGGGATGCGGCGCGGCGAGGCGCTGCAGGTCGTCGAGGTCGCCGGTGAGGATCTGCCCGCCGCCGGCCTCGATGGCGTGGGCGACGACGAGGGCGTCGACGGTGCTGCTCGAACCGGCGGTGCCGAGCAGCCGGCCGGCGGTGCGGCCGTGCCGCTCGGTGGTATCCGGCACGTGGGCGACGGCCTTCAGCACCCGGTGGACGGGTGCGTCGCGCCGCGATCCGCGGAGCGTCTCCGCGACCACCACCACCGGTACCTCGACCTCGGCACCGAGCTCGACGGCCCGTGTGACGAAGGCGCGGGCGCGCTGGGATCGCCGCGACAGCGCGATCACCGCGCCGGAGTCGAGGATCAGGCGCTGCGGCGCTCGTCGCCCAGGGCCGGCCATGCGCGGCGGACCTCCTCCATCACCTCGGGATCGACGGGCCCGGCTTCCTCGTCCATCTCGCGTAGCAGCCGGGTCAGCCGGTCGTGCTGGAGCTGGCGGCGCAAGGCGTGATTGACATAGCCCGACAGTCCTCGCCGACCCGCTTCGTCCCGTGCGGCCGTTACCAGCTCCTCGTCGAGAGTGAGGGACACCTTCTCGGTCGTCATGGCGTCATCCTACCGCAAGTAGGATCAGGCATCACTCCGCCACCGCCAGGCAGGGCAGCTCGTCGCGCTGGGGGTTGCAGATACGGCCCTCGACGGCGGGGGCGATGCCGGCGTCGCGGGAGGCGGCGAGGGCGTCGAGGACGCGCTGCTTGAGGTCGGGTCCGGTGGCGACGACCTGCTGCGGGTGGAGCATGGTGTAACCGTCCTGGTCGCCCATCGTCGGGTCGACGAGGTAGGTCTGGGTGACGGCGAGGATGCGCTCGCCGGGGTCGAGCGGGCGCGGGCCATCGGCCGTGAGCAGGGTGACGCCGTTCGCCGTGCCGGCCTGCGGGTCGTGGCGGAAGGCGAGGCCGGCGACCTGCAGCCACCAGCCGCCGCCGCTCCAGCCCTCCACCGAGCGGGCGAGGACACGCTCGAGGGTGGCGCCGTCGAGCTCCAGCAGCACCGTCGGCGCCGGGTAGGCGAACAGCTCCTCGACGACACCGCGGCTCACCGGCCCGGCCGGCACGTCCTGGTTGAGGCGCAGCGAGCCGGAGTTGATGAACGCCACCACCGGCGCCGGCTCGACGCCGGCGGGCAGCTCTGCGGGCTCGTCGAAGGCGTCGAGCATGCGGTCGGCCACCCAGTCGCCGAGGTTGGTCTCGTAGAGGCGGATCTCGAGCTCCTCGGCCACCAGCTCCACCCGCGTGCGCCCGACCTCCTCGTCGAGGCAGCCCGCCGGCTCGCCGATGCCGGCGCAGAAAAGGCGGTCGTGGCGCTCGCCCCAGCCGGCGACCACGGCGGCCACCGCCGGGTCCGACGAGGGCGCCTCCGGGCCGAGGGCGAGCAGGCGGTGCTCGACCCGCGGCGGCCCGCCGCCGGCCGCCGGCGTCACCTCGATCAGCCGCGCCGTCACCGCGTCGGCGTCCGACTTGAGCACCCAGCGGTCGCCCACCGGGATCGCCATCGCCTGGTGGTCGTGGCCGCCCACCACCAGGTCCGGCCCGGCGTCGCCCAGCGTCTGTAGCAGCAGGGCGTCCTGCTGCGCGTCGAGGTGGGTGAGGGCGACGACCACCTCGGCGCCGGCGTCGCGCAGCTCGGCGGTCAGGCGCCGCGCCGCCGCCTCCGGATCCTCGATTGCGGTGACGTACGCCGGCCGCGTCGAGCCGATGGTCAGGCTGAACAGCCCCACGCGCACGCCGCCGGCCTCGACCAGCGCCCGCGGCAGCAGGTTGTGCGCCGCGACGAGCGGCCTCTCGTCGTCCCCGGCCGCGAACCCGAGGTTCGAGCCCAGCCACCAGAAGGCCGATTCCTCGACCCGCTGGTCGAGCGACGCGGCGTCCGCCAGCGAGCCCTTGTCGAGCTCGTGGTTGCCGAAGGTGACGAACAGCCGCTCGTCGAAGCCGGCCGCGTCGCCGTCGAGGAGGTTCATCACGTCGACCATCTGCGCGCCGCGGAACATGCGGCTGGGGAAGGAGGGATAGAGGAAGTCGCCGGCGTGCAGGAGCAGCAGGTCCGGGTGCTCGCGCTCGAGCTCGGCGCGCAGCGCCCGCAGCCGCGCCATGCCGCCCCGCGCGCCGTCCTCCACCCCCTCGATGCGGTAGACGTCGTTGATCGCCAGGATGGCGAAGCCGCGCGCCGCCGGTTCCTGCGCCGGTTCCGGCGCCGGCGGCGGCGGCACGGTGGCGGGCGGGGGAGCCGCCGTGCAGCCGAGGACGGCGGAGAGCAGGACGGCGGACAGGGCGGTGCGGCGGACGGCGAAGAGCATGACGTGGATCTCCCTCGAGGTTTCCTGGAGCCTACCCCGTTCCCTCTCGCCGGCCCAGGCGCCTCGTCCCACGCGCGCGTCGATCCGTCCTCCAGAGAGGTCGCACGCCCCCGTGCCCGCCGCTTCTGCCACTGCCGAAAACCGCGCCGGTGCTGGAGATCGGGGTCCTCTGCCGCATCGCGGCGACATGGCACCGGGGTTGCTCCCTACCCGCGGTGGCGACGGCGTCCGTCCCCTGGCCGCACCGGCCGGCCGCCGCGCCCGAACGTCGAGCACCACGATCTCGAGAGGAGACTTCCGATGCGACGCACCGTTCCCACCGCCCTCGCCCTGGCCGCCGCCCTGCTGGTGGCGTCCGCGGCCGCCGCCCAGCCGGGCTACGGCTACCGCTCCGACAACTCCCTGCGCTTCCGCCTCGGCCTGTTCACGCCGGAGGCCGACTCGGCCTACTGGGACGACTCGTTCAGCGTCTTCACCGGCGACGGCGACGACTTCGAGGACGTCACCTTCGGCGGCGACTTCCGCCTCGGCCTCGGCAGCCGCCTCGCCCTGATGCTCACCGGCGACGTCTGGGAGGGCCAGGAGGACCAGGCCTACCTCGACTTCGTCGACGAGGGCGGCCGCGACATCTTCCACACCACCACGGTCGACGTCGCCTCGCTGGGCGCCGGCCTCGTCTTCCAGTTCACCGGTCCGAACGCCACCGTCGTCCCCTACGCCGGCGTCGGCGGCGCCGTCTACTTCTGGGACCTCGAGGAGAGCGGCGACTTCATCGACTTCGTGCCGTTCGACCCGGAGATCTTCACCACCACCTTCCACGACGACGGCGAGGCCTTCGGCTGGTTCTGGCTGGTCGGCGTCGAGTTCCCGCTCGGCCCGCAGTGGGGCCTGTTCGCAGAGGGCCGCTGGCACCAGGTGGAGGACGAGCTCTCCGGCGACTTCGAGGGGCTTGGCGACCTCGACCTCTCCGGCCGCTCGATCTCCGGCGGCGCTTCCTGGCGCTTTTGAGCCGCCGCCGCGCCCGGCCAGGCCGCCCGCCGCGGCGGCCCGGCCCGCCCCTTGCACTTTCCGGCAGGTGATGGAGACGACGACCTCCCACGGCCCGGTGGCCCTGATCGACAGCATGCTCGGCTTCCCGCTCCCCAATGCCCGCCAGCCCGCGGCGCCGCCCACCGCGGCGCCGGCGGCCGACCTGCCGCCGCACCTCGCGTACGCCGGCGTGCGCACCATGGTCGCCGCCGCGCTCTGCGACGGCCGCCTGGCGGCGGAGGAGCGCCGCGCGGTCGAGCGCCGGCTGGCGGCGGCCGAGCTGACCGCCGAGCAGGTGGCGCGCGTCCACAAGGACCTGGTGCTGCCGGCCAACCCCGACGAGCTGGCCGCTCTCGCGCTCGGCGCCGCCGACCGCGAGGCGCTGTTCCGGCTCGCCGGCGTCATGCTGTGCACCGACGGCCGGGTGCGCGACAGCGAGCGCGCCTGGCTCGACCACCTCGGCGCCGCCTTCGGCATCGCGCCGCACCGGCGGCTGGAGCTGGCGGACCTCGACGGCGTTGGCTGATCCCGCGGCGTAGCACCCTGCAACCTTCCCGCTTTACGGTCGTAAACGAGCCACGGGTCCCGCTCCGCCTCGCCGGGGCGGGAGCCCGCGTGTCCGATTCTCGATCCAAGCTCCAGGAGACCCCTGCATGCGCCCCAGCGCCCGATCCATGTCGCTCGTCCTCCTCCTCGTCGCCGTCGTCTCTACCGCCGCGCCGCTCGCCGCGGCGGCGCCGGCCAGCCCGGTGGCGGTGGAGATCCCCTACCAGAAGTTCGTCCTCGACAACGGCCTGACGCTGCTCGTCCACGAGGACCACAAGGCGCCGATCGTGGCGGTCAACGTCTGGTACCACGTCGGCTCGAAGAACGAGAAGACCGGCAAGACCGGCTTCGCACACCTCTTCGAGCACCTGATGTTCAACGGCAGCGAGAACTTCGACGACGACTACTTCAAGGCCATCGATTCGGTGGGCGCCACCGACGTCAACGGCACCACCAACGAGGACCGCACCAACTACTTCCAAAACGTGCCGACCTCGGCGCTGGACCGCGTGCTGTTCGTCGAGTCCGACCGCATGGGGCACCTGCTGGGCGCCGTCAACCAGGACAAGCTCGACGAGCAGATCGGCGTCGTGCAGAACGAGAAGCGGCAGTACGAGAACGAGCCCTACAGCGTCGCCTACGAGCTGACCACCAAGGCGACCTTCCCGCCCGGCCACCCCTACTCGTGGACGGTGATCGGCTCGATGGAGGACCTCGCCGCCGCCTCGCTGGAGGACGTGCACGAGTGGTTCAAGAGCTACTACGGCGCCGCCAACGCGGTGATCGTCATCGCCGGCGACGTCGACGCCGCCACCGCCAAGGCGAAGGTCGAGCAGTACTTCGGCGACGTCCCGCCCGGTCCGCCGGTGGCCCGCTTCGACCAGTGGGTGGCCCGCCGCGAGGGCATCAAGCGCCAGCAGGTGGAGGACCGCGTGCCGCAGGCGCGCCTCTACAAGACGTGGAACGTGCCGGGCTTCGGCACCGCCGAGGTCGACCACCTCGACCTGCTGTCCGACGTGCTCGCCGCCGGCAAGTCGTCGCGCCTCTTCAAGCGCCTGGTGTACGACGACCGCATCGCCAGCGACGTCTCGGCGTCGATCGACGACCGCGAGCTCGCCAGCCTGTTCTCGATCGAGGTCACCGTGGTGCCGGGCGGCGACCTGGCGGCGGTGGAGAAGGCGGTGGACGAGGAGCTGGCGCGCCTGCTCGCCGAAGGACCGACCGCCGCCGAGGTCGAGCGCGCCGCCAACCGCCAGCTCGCCGCCTTCGTGCGCGGCGCCGAGCGCATCGGCGGTTTCGGCGGCAAGTCCGACGTGCTGGCCCGCTGCCAGGTCTACGTCGGCGACCCCGACTGCTGGCGGCAGCGCCTGGCGCGCGTGCAGGCGGCGACGCCCGCCGACCTGGCGAAGGTCGGCCGCGACTGGCTCTCCGACGGCCAGTACGTGCTGGAGGTGCTGCCCTACGCGGAGCGCAAGCCGGCGGAGAGCGGCGTCGACCGCGCCCACCTGCCCGAACCGGGCGAGGCGCCGCAGCCGGCGTTCCCGAAGCTGCAGCGCGCCGAGCTCGCCAACGGCCTCGACCTGGTGGTGGTCGAGCGCCACGGCGTGCCGCTGGTGCGCCTGTCGCTGCTCGTCGACTCCGGCTACGCCGCCGACCAGATGGGCCGCGAGGGCACCGCGGCGTTCGCCGCCGCCATGCTCGACGAGGGCACGTCGAGCCGCAGCTCGCTCGAGATCTCCGACCAGGTGGCGGCCCTCGGCGCGACGCTGGAGAGCGGCGCCGACCTCGACGCGCTGGAGGTGTCGATGACGGCGCTCGAGGCCAACCTGGCGCCGTCGCTCGAGCTGTTCGCCGACGTCGCCTTGAACCCCGCCTTCCCGGCGGCCGAGGTCGAGCGCCTGCGCGCCGAGCGCACCGCCGCCATCCAGCGCGAGAAGGCGTCGCCGATCGGCATCGCCCTGCGCACGCTGCCCAAGCTGATATTCGGCGACGGCCACGCGTACGCCACCTCGTTCACCGGCAGCGGCACCGAGGCGTCGCTGGCGGCGCTCACCCGCGACGAGCTGGTGCGTTTCCACCAAACCTGGTTCAAGCCGAACAACGCCACCCTGGTGGTGGTCGGCGACACCTCGATGGCCGAGCTGCGGCCGCGGCTCGAGCGCCTGTTCGGCGGCTGGCAGCGCGGCGACGTGCCGCAGCTCAACATCGCGCCGGTCGAGAACCGCCCCGCGGAGGTCTACCTGGTGGACCGCCCCGGCTCGATCCAGTCGGTGATCCTCGCCGGCCACGTGGTGGCGCCGAAGGCCAACCCGCGCGAGCAGGAGTTGCAGGCTGCCAACGAGATCCTCGGCGGCGGCTTCACCTCGCGCGTCAACATGAACCTGCGCGAGGACAAGGGCTGGGCCTACGGCGCCGGCACCTTCGTCCCCGACACCGCGGCGCAGCGGCCGCTGATCCTGTGGGCGCCGGTGCAGTCGGACCAGACCGGCCCGGCGATGCAGGAAGTGCTCGCCGAGCTGCGCGGCATGCAGTCCGGCGAGCCGGCCACCGAGGCCGAGCTCGAGCGGGTGAAGAAGGACCGTACGTTGTCGCTGCCCGGCTCGTGGGAGACCACCGGCGAGCTGGCCGGCGCCGTCGAGGAGGTGGTGCGCTTCGGGCTGCCGGACGACTACTGGGAGCGCTACCCCGAGGCGCTGGCCAAGCTCGACCTGGCGACCGTGCGCGGCGTGGCGGCCGAGACCTTCCACCCGGACCAGCTCGTCTGGGTGGTGGTCGGCGACCGCGCCAAGGTGGAGCAGCAGATCCGCGACGCCGGGTTCAGTGAGATCCGGCTGATCGACGCGGACGGCGAGCCGGTCGAGTAGCGGCTCCGGATCGATCGCTGGCAGGACCCGCGGCCCCGGGGGGTGCTCCCTCCGGGGCCGTTCTGCGTCCGGGGCTTACGGCGCCTTGACCAGGCGGCCGTCCTGGACCACCGCCGCGACGTCGAGCAGGGCGGCGACGTCCGCCAGCGGGTCGCCGGCCACCGCCACCAGGTCCGCTCGCTTGCCGGGCTCGATCGTCCCCAGGTCGTCCTCCTCGCCGAGCAGGCGCGCGGCGGCGACGGTGGCGGTCTCGATCGCTTCCATGGGCGTCAGGCCGGACTCGACGAGGAGCACGAATTCGCGGCCGTTGTCGCCGTGGCGGCTGACCCCGGAGTCGGTGCCGAAGGCGATCGGTACGCCGGCGGCGTGGGCGCGGCGCAGCGTGTCCTTCATCTCGCGGCCGACGCGCAGCGCCTTCTCGCGCACCGCCGGCGCCATGAAGTCCGCGTTCTGTGCCATCTCCAGCACGGTGGCGCCGGCGAGGAGCGTCGGCACCAGCCAGGCGCCGTGCTCCTTGTAGAGGCGGAAGGCTTCGTCGTCCGAGTAGGTGCCGTGCTCGATCGAGTCGACGCCGGCGCGCAGCGCCGCGTGGATGCCGTCGGCGCCGTGGGCGTGGGCGGCGACCTTGCGGCC
>CAZLBJ010000241.1:0-8516 GCA_964557755.1 uncultured Thermoanaerobaculia bacterium | reverse complement strand
GCGACGCCGCCGAGCGCCGAAGCGCAGGCGACGGCGAAGAACAGCACCCCCAGCTCCCCCGGCGCCAGCGCCCGTGCCATGAGCGCCCGCGCCACCACGCTGCCGAGCAGCGCCCCCACCAGCCCGCCGAGGATGGCGAGCGACGGCCGCACCACCGGCGGCGTGGCGGGGGGATCGGCAGGAACGGAGCGCACGGAAAACCGCACGCTACCACCGCGCGGCCCGAGGTAACGCGGCGGCCGGGTCCTTCGCCTGTTCCGCCCTCGGCAAGCTTGCCAGATAGTGAGTATACTCACTGTCATGCAACCATCGCCACCGTCCTGGGAGGCGGTCCTCGAAGCGGCGGCGCGGCTCCAGGAGCTGGTGCCGGACGCCGTGCTGGTCGGCGGCTCGGCGGCGGCGCACCATGCCGGGCACCGGGTGTCGTTCGACGACGACCACGTCGTCGCCGACCTGCAACGGCGCTTCGACGAGGTCCTGCGGGCGCTCGAAGACACGGAAGGCTGGGTCACCGCCCGGGTCCGGCGGCCGGTCCTGATCCTCGGATCGCTCGACGGCGTCGAGACGGGAGTACGCAACCTGATCCGGCGGCGTCCCCTCGAGGTCGAAGAGGTCGCTGTCGGCGCGCGGAAGGTGCGGGTACCGACCCTCGAGGAAACCTTGCGTATCAAGGCCTGGCTCTGCCTGACGCGCAACGCGACGCGCGACTATCTCGACTTCGTCGCTCTGGCCGACCGGCTCGGGTCCGAGGCCGCGGCCGGCGTCGTCGCGTCGCTGGACGACTACTACGCGGACCAGCAAGGGGCCGGCGGCCGGCGGCTCGCCACCCAGGTGGCCAAGCAGCTCGCCGAGCCGGTGCCGGGAGATCTCGACCGGATCGACCTGCGCTTCTACCGCAACCTCGACCGCCGCTGGCAGGACTGGGGCGCCGTGGCCGACGCCTGCCGGCGCATCGCCGTGCGGATCCTCGAACGGGCGGCGGCCACCGAGGGGGGCGAGCCGTGATCCACCGGCACCTCGACCTGCCGCCGGACACGCCGGTCGAAGCGCTGCCGCTGGCGGCCGTCCACGACCTCCTCGATCGCGGCGACCTCGACGACTGGCGTCCCTTGCTGCGGCACATCGAGCGCCACCCCGACGGCGAGCTGGCCGGCGCCGTCGCGCGCCTCGTCGACGCCTTTCCGATGTACGGGACGTCGCCCCTGCTCCGCGCCTGGATCGAGCGCTGCCGGAACCGCGGAGCCGCGCACGCGCCGGAAGGCGCCGAGGCCGGCACGCTCGCCGACCTCCGCCTCTCCCTCGGCCGTACGCAGGAGGAGGTCGCCCGGGCGATGGGGATCTCGCAGTCCGACTACTCGAAGCTCGAGCGGCGCCGCGACGTCCGGGTGTCGACCTTGCGCGCGGCGGCCGGCGCCCTCGGCGGCTCGCTCCACCTGGTGGTGCGCCTGCCCGGCCGCAGCGTCGAGGTCGTCCTGCCCGCCCCCTAGCGGTCGCGGCGCGCCTCCCGCCGCGAGGCGGCGGCCTCGTCGTACTGGCGGCGCGCCTTGACCAGGCCCCAGTCCCGGCGGCCGTCGTCGAGGACGAGCGACGCGTCGAGCGCCCGGTAGCGCACGTAGGCCGCGCCCGAGGTGGCCGGGCCGTCGAGGTCGAGGTCGGCGCGGATCTCTAGCCGGCCCTCGCCGCCGGTGGCCTCGACGCCGTACAAGCCGAGGGCCGGGCCGCGGGCCGCCAGGGTGGCGGACAGGCCCACGTCCTGGACGGTGAGCAGGCGGTCGAACCAGGCGAGCCGCGGCAGCCGCTGCTCCAGCAGGACGACGAGCGGCGCCGTGTCGAGCATGGTGGCGTCGAGATCGGCGACGATCGCCATCGCCGTCGGCGTGCCCTCGGCGCCGGACGGCGCCAGCGTCACCCGCCCCGCCGGCACCTCCACCCTCGCCCACCAGCCGGTGCTGCGCACCTTGCCGCCGCGCGCGAAGCGGCCGCCCGCGACCTCCAGCCGCGAGCCGGAGACGTCGAAGCGGCCGGCGACGAGGTCGAGGCTGCGGCTCTCGGCGTGGAGCGCCAGGTCGCCGGCGAAGGCCGCGTCGCCGAAGGCGCCGGCCACCTCGCGGGCGTCGAGCGCCAGGCGGCCGCTGCCGCTGCCGGCCACCGTGTCGTAGTCGAGCTCGGCGGAGAGCTCGGCGCGGCCGCCGTCGAGACGGAGCAGGAGGCCCGGCGGCAGATAGGAGCCGAGCAGCGACAGGTCGGCCACCCGCGCCGACGGCAGCGACACCCGTCCCGCCAGGCCCGCCGGCGCCTCGTAGACGGCGGCCGAGGTGGTGGTCACCCGGGTCTCGAGGTCCCGCCCGGCGAGGAGCGCGGCGCCGTCGCGGGCGCGGTGGAGGTCGAACCGCGGCAGGGCGACGGCGAGGCGCAGGCCGCCGCCTTCTTCGGCGACTTGCCCCTCCAGCCGCCCGCCGCCGCGGGCCGTGAAGTCGAAGAAGTCGGCGCGGAGGTCCTCGCCGCGGAAGGTCAGCCGGCTGCCCGGCAGCAGGGCGCCCTCCCCCAACTCGGCGTCGACCGCCAGGTCGCCGGCGCCGTCGAGCCGCAGCCACGGTACGCGGCGGAGGTACGCCGCGACGAAGCCGAGATTGTCGGTCTCGGCGTGCAGCTCGAGGCTGCCGTCGACCCCGGCGAGGAAGTCGGCCAGTCCCTGCGCGCCGATCCGGTGGGGCCGGCTGTCGAGGCCGGCGTCCAGCCGCACCCGCCGTGCCACCTCGCGGCCGCCGCTGCGCACCACGGCGTCGGCGAAGACCAGCCGCTCGAGGTGGAGCTGCATCGGCCCGCGCGCCTGGAACGAGGCCCGTCCGCGCAGGGCGCCGGTACTGGCGCCGGCGGCCGCCAGCTCGTGGTCTCCGACGCGCACCCGGCGCAATCCTTCGGCGTCCAGCTCGCCGAGGACCACACGCCAGCCCGGGCCCGCCCGCCGCCGCCTCGGCGCCTCGTCCTTCGGCCGCGGGTCGACCTCGATCTCGGCGCCCTCCAGCCTCCCGCCGAGGACGCGCACCTCGCGCCGGGCCAGCGACGGCAGCCAGAACCACGCCCGACCGCGGTCGATCTCCACCCGCCAGGCGACCCGCCGGCCGCCGCCGAGCTCCAGGTCCCGGAAGTGGACGAGGCCGGGGAGCGACGTCCAAGCGTGCGACCAGGTGGCCGAGAAGGCGCGGGGGCCGCGGTCGAGGACCCCGCGCCCCCATGCCGTGCTCAGGAACGCGTTGCCGGCGGCGAGGTAGAGGACGTAGACGCCCCCGAGGACGGCGGCGGCGAGCGCCAGCCGCCGGCGCCAGGCTCGGCGGCCGGCGGGCCGCGGCGTGCCGCCGCCGTCGTCGGGAAGCGTGCTCAGCTCAGCACCTCGCCGAGCGCCGCGAGGCGCTCCGCCCAGAACCGCTTGCGCGCCTCGGCGTCCGCCTTGTCGGGGAGCTTGCGGTGCTGCACCGCCACCTGGCTCTTGGCGTCGCCCTTGGGCACGAAGTACAGCTCGACCGAGGTGCCGTCCGGCCAGGTGACGCGCATCGTCTTCTCCGGGTTGGCGGTGCGCACCACGAGCTCGACGTCGCCCAGCCAGCGCTCGCGCAGCGCCGGGTCGTCGAAGGCGCGGTAGAGGTCGGCCACCGGCACCGGGAAGGTCTTGCTCTTGCTCGCCTCGAAGGTGCCGTCGCCGCGGCGCTGGCCGACCTCGCGCAGGCCCTTCAAGCGCTCGTAGCCGACGGTGACCGTCTGGCTCCACCAGCCGGGGACGCCGAGCTGCTCGTGGACGTGGGCGGCGATGTCGCGGTGCGGCCAGGCGGCGCAGCCGGCGGCATCGAGGACCTCGACCCACGCCGGCCAGGTGCGGCCGGTGCGCTCGCGCATCACCTCGTCGCTCTGGCCGGCGAGTGCGGCGTAGTCGTCGGGCAGGGCTGGGGGCTGCGGTTCCTCGGAGGTCTTGCGGAGGAGGTGGGAACGGGCGGTGGTGTACGCCTCGCCGGTCTTCTGCATGCGGCCGCGGACGCGCCGCTTGAAGTCCTTGTCCTTGGGCATCGTGGTACTCCTTCGTGCACGCCGCCGGCGCCGCCCCCCGGCGGCGAAGCCTCGCGGCAGACGAAGGCTCCGTGGATGCCGATCCGGGAGTCTGCCCCCCTTTGCCTCACGCGGGCCCCTGCCGGGGAGGGGCCGAAGAGGTTGGGCGTGGATCACCGCCTTGTGGAGAGAATGATGCGCCGCGGGGGCGCGAACGTCAAGGGGCCGGCGTGCGTATGATCGAGGCATGACCTCCCAACGCCGCACCCTGACCCTCGCCCTCGCCTGCACCGCCCTCCTCGCTGCCGCCGTCGCCGGCGCCCAGCACTCGCCGTACGTCGAGCACACCGACCGCGACATCAAGGCGCTGTCGCCCCAGCAGGTCGACGATCTGCTCAAAGGCCGCGGCATGGGCCTCGCCCTCGCCGCCGAGCTCAACGGCTACCCCGGCCCCAAGCACGTCCTCGAGCTCGCCGAGGAGCTAGGGCTGAGCGCCGAGCAGCGCACGGCGGTGGCGTGCGTCCACCAGGCGATGGAGACCGAGGCGGTGGAGCTGGGCCGCAAGCTCGTCGACGCCGAGCGCCGCCTCGACGCCCTGTTCGCCGGCGGCGAGGCCACCTCGGAGGCGCTACGGACGGCCCTCGACGAGATCGCCGACCTCGCCGCCGCCCTCCGCCACGCTCACCTCGACGCCCACCTGGCGACGAAAGCGGTGCTCAGCGAGGAGCAGGTGCAGAGGTACGACGAGCTGCGCGGGTACGCGGACGGAGGGCACCAGGGGCACCATCCGGGTCCGCACCACGGACACCGGAAGTAGGCGAGTGCGCCCAGGTACAATGGCTCGATGCCGACAGTGCTGCGCTCAGGGCCGTTCAGGGTCTACTTTTACAGCCATGATCTCCATGAGCCGCCGCACGTACACGTCGACCATGACGACATGTCGGCGAAATTCTGGCTCGTGCCCGTGAGGCTGGCCCACAACTTCGGGTTCAGTCCCCACGAGCTGCGTCGAATACAGCGCTTGCTCGAAGAACAGCAGGAGAAGCTCTTGGAGGCGTGGAATGACCACCTTGGCACCTAACCCGGGCCTCCGGGTCAAAGACGTCCGCTGCACCGACGACGAGCTGATCGTGAGCATCGCGGACGGCCGCACGATTTCCGTGCCCCTGGTCTGGTATCCGCGGCTGCTCCACGCGACCCCGGAGCAAAGATCGCATTGGACAGTCGCTGGAGCCGGCTTCGGGATCCACTGGCCGGACATCGATGAAGACTTGAGCACCGAGGGTCTCCTGGCCGGCGCTCCCGCTCCTCGCGGACGGGTGCCGGCCACTGCCTGAGGAGATCCAGGGCCAAGGCGGGTCGTCGAAGTCGCGCTCAGAGGGCGCCAGTCACCCGGTATACTTCGACCTATGCCGCCGTAGCTCAGGTGGATAGAGCAGAGGTTTCCTAAACCTTTGGTCGGGGGTTCGAGTCCTCCCGGCGGCACCACTCTCTCGATCCGCCCTGGCGACTCCTTCGGAGGTACTCGTCGGGATCGCGGTCCCGCCACATTCCGAAGGTCCGCCGCGCCCGCTCGACGAGTTCCCTTCGATGGCGGTCGTCAGCGCCGCACTCCCTGTCGTCGGCCACGGCCCGTTCTCTGCCCCTACAACCGCCCCGACGTCAGCTCGCCGAACCGCGGGTGCTCCCGCCGCAGGATCGTCTCTTCCCGCCGCGGCCCCGTCGAGACGATAATCACCGGGGCTTCCAGCGCGTCCTCGATGACCTCCACGTAGTCTCTGGCCTTCTGCGGCAGGTCGTCCCACTCCAGGACGCCGGCGGTGTTCGCCTTCCAGCCCGGTAGCGTGCGGTAGACCGGTTCGGCGGCCTCGTGGGCGGCGCGGTCGGCGGGGAAGTCGTCGCGCACCTCGCCGCGGATGCGGTAGCCGGTGCACACCTTCACCTCGTCGACCTCGTCGAGGACGTCGAGCTTGGTCAGGGCGATGCCGCCGGTGCCGTTCAGGCGCTGGGCGTAGCGGCCGGCCACCAGGTCGAGCCAGCCGCAGCGGCGCGGGCGGCCGGTCACGGTGCCGAACTCATTGCCGCGCTTGCGCAGGTGCTCGCCCACGCCGCCGGTCAGCTCGCTGACGAAAGGGCCGGCGCCCACGCGCGTGGTGTAGGCCTTCAGGATGCCGATGACGCCGTCGATCGCGGTGGGCGGCACGCCGGCGCCCGCCGACGCGCCGCCCACCCCGGAGCTAGAGCTGGTGACGAACGGGAAGGTGCCGTGGTCGATGTCGAGCAGCGCGCCCTGGGCGCCCTCGAAGAGGAGGTCGGCGCCGCCGCGGCGCAGCTCCCACAGGCGGTGCGTGGTGTCGTCGAGGAACGGCGCCAGCGCCTCGCCCCAGGCGCGGCACTGGTCGGCGATGCGCGCCGCGTCGAGCTCCTCCGCCGCCACGTCCGCCCCTAAGGACTCGAGCTGCGGCCGCACCACGGAGAGCAGCGCGCCGACCACCTCCTCGACGTCCGGCGCCAGCAGGTCGATGGCGCGCAGGCCGTAGCGGCCCATCTTGGTCTCGTAGGCGGGGCCGATGCCGCGCGAGGTGGTGCCGAGGGCGTCGGAGCCGCGCGCCCGCTCGCGCGCCTGGTCGAGCGCCGCGTGCAGCGGCAGGATGACCGTCGCCCGCTCGGAGAGGAACAGGCGCCCGGCGTCGTCGACGCCGGCGGCGCGCAGCTCGCCCAGCTCGTCGAGGAAGGCCTGCGGCGCCACCACCATGCCGTTGCCGAGCAGGCACTGCATCCCCTCGTGCAGGATGCCGGAGGGGATCAGCCGCAGCGCGAAGTGGCGGTCGCCGAACTTCACCGTGTGGCCGGCGTTGTGGCCGCCCTGGAAGCGCACCACGGCGTCGAAGGCGGGGCAGATCAGGTCGACGATCTTGCCCTTACCCTCGTCTCCCCACTGCATGCCGGCGATGACGACGTTGGCCATGGACGCTCCTTTCTCCGCGGCGGACACTACCAGATGGCGGACGGCCGCCCGCCGGACGCACCGGCTGCGCTCCACCCCCCGCCGCAGCCCCGACCCGCACGGGGAGGGCGGCCCGCGCACCCACCCGCGGGGACGGGGAATCGACGCCGGACCGGGTGCTAGGATCGCCCCGTGAACGCCTTTTTGGACGCCGCCAACCTCCTGCTACCGCTGGGCTATCTCCTCGCGGTGACCGCCTACGGGCTGCTCTTCTTCGCCGAGCACCCGCTGGCGCGGCGCAGCGCTACGCCGATGCTGCTCGCCACCGTCCTCCTCCACCTCGCCTACCTGGCCGGGGTGACGGTGCGCTGGGGGCAGTTCCCGGCGGTCACGGTGTCGCAGGCGCTGTCGGTGGTGGCGCTGGCGGTGGCGCTGGTCTACCTGGTGGTCGAGTGGCACGGCCGCGAGCGCTCGACCGGCTTCTGGCTGGTGTCGCTGGTGTTCTTCTTCCAGCTCCTCTCCTCGCTGCTGCGCACGCCGAAGCCGCCGGACCGCGAGATCTTCCACTCCGCGCTCTTCGCCAGCCACGTGTCGCTGGCGCTGCTGGGCTACGCCGCGTTCGTGGTCGCCGCCGGCTACGGGTTCCTGTTCCTCGAGCTCTACCGCGAGCTCAAGGCCGGCCGCTTCTCCACCTTCTTCGGCAAGCTGCCGCCGCTCGAGGTGCTCGAGCGCATGATGACCGGCGCGCTGGTGATCGGCTTCGCGACGCTCACCGGCGCCGTCGTGCTCGGCATCGTGTGGGCGGAGACCAACTTCCCCGGCCGCTGGCTTCGCGACCCGAAGATCCTCTTCACCTTCGCGGTGTGGGCGCTCTACGCGCTGGCCCTGCTGCTGCGCCGCACGCGCCGCTGGCACGGCCGGCAGACCGCCATCGCCAGCCTCGCAGGCCTCGGCGCCATCCTCTTCTCGCTGCTCGCCGTCAACCTCCTGTTCTCGGACTTCCACGGCCTGCTGTGAGCCGGCGGCGGAATGACCACCATGGCCACGGCCCCGGTTGAAGCCCCCGCCCGCCCCCGCGGCGCCTACCCGCCGCTGCTGCTGGTGGGCGCCGACTTCCGCTCGGCGCCGCTCGAGCTGCGCGAGAAGGTGGCCTACGACGCGGCCGCCGCCGAGGACCTGCTGATCCGCCTGCTGGCGCGCGACGACATCGCCGAGGCGGTGGTGCTGTCGACCTGCAACCGCACCGAGCTCTACGCCGTGCCGCGCAACGGCGCCGACGGCGAGAGCGCCTACCGCTCGTTGCTCGACCTCGCCTTCCTCGCGCGCGTGCCGGAGATCGAGCGCGAGGGCCGCCTGCGCGTGCTGCGCGACGAGGAGGCGGCGCGCCACCTGCTGGCGGTGGCCAGCGGTCTGCAGTCGATGGTGCTCGGCGAGCCGGAGATCCTCGGCCAGGTCAAGCAGGCGACCGACCTGGCGGAGGCGGTGGGCTCGTCGGGTCCGGTGGTGCGGCGCCTGCTGCGCGCCGCCACCG
>CAZLBJ010000240.1:0-4113 GCA_964557755.1 uncultured Thermoanaerobaculia bacterium | reverse complement strand
CGATGGTCGACTGGATGGGCCCGATCGGCCTCACCATCACCGGCCTCGAGGCGCTGATGTCGGGCATCTTCGGCTCCTACGCCGACAAGCGGGAGGTGCAGGGCGCCTTTCCCCTCGCCGAGCCGTTCTACGACCACTCGGCGGGCGACGACGACTTCGTGCTCGACTACGTCGCCGACCTCGGCGACGGCTTCGCGTCGACCTACGCGGTGGCGTACCTCCTGGCGCGGAAGGAGCTGGCGGTGGGCGGCCACCGGCTGCCGCGCGGCCGGCTGCTGATCATGGGCGGCGACCAGGTCTACCCCACCGCCAAGCTCGACGAGTACCGCAACCGCCTGCTCGGCCCCTACGAGGCGGCCCTGCCGTGCGTGCCGGACGGCGAGCCGCCGCACGTCTTCGCCATCCCCGGCAACCACGACTGGTACGACGGCCTGACCACCTTCCTGCGCCTGTTCTGCCAGTCGCGCGAGCCGCTCAAGCCGCGCTGGATCGGCGGCTGGAAGACCGGGCAGGAGCGCAGCTACTTCGCCTTGAAGCTCCCCCACGACTGGTGGCTGTGGGGGATCGACGTGCAGCTCAAGTCCGAGTTCGACAAGCCGCAGCTCGAGTACTTCCTGCGCGTCGCCGGGCGGATGGCGGCCGAGCGGAAGGCGACCGGCCGCGAGCAACGGCTGATCCTGGTCACCGGGCAGCCGAGCTGGGTGCACTCCGGCGAGGAGGACCCGCGGGCCGACCCCGCCCTGCCCTGGCCGCGGCGCTCGATGCCGCCTTCCGACGAGTTCTCGCGCCTCGCCTACTTCGAGCGCGAGGTGGTGCAGGCCTCGAAAGCGCGGCTCGCGGTGGTCCTCAGCGGCGACCTCCACCACTACAGCCGCTACGCCCTGGAGCAGGCGCCGGACGCCGACCCGCGCGCCGCCCGGCAGCGCATCACCTGCGGCGGAGGCGGCGCCTACCTCTTCGCCACCCACCAGCTCCCCGAGCGCCTCGCCCTCGCCGAGGACAAGGAGGCGGCGAAGGTCGTCTACCGCCGGCGGCGCACCTACCCCGGCCCCGCCGACTCCCGGCGCCTGAGCGCCGGCGTGCTGCGGCTGGTCTGGCGCAGCCCGGGGTTCACCGCGCTCCTGGGCGTCCTCTACTTCCTGTTCGCCTGGATCCTCGAGGGCGCCAGCCTGGCGCAAAGCGGCGAGGCCTTCTCGTCGGGCATGGCGGCGTGGCCGCACCCGGGCGCCGCCCTCGCCGAGCTCGGCCGCGTGCTGGTGGTCAGCCCGTCGGCCTCGGCGCTGGTCGCGCTCGTCGTCGGCTCGCTGTTCGCCTACGCCTGGGCGGCGGGGCGCGCCCATCGGCCCTGGCTGCCCATCCTCGGCCTCGGCAACGGCCTCTTGCACGTCTTCCTGGCGCTCTACCTGATCGCCTCGTTCGCCTGGCTCAATGACCGGTTACCGGACCTCGGGCCGCTCGATTTCGCAGCCGGCGCGGCGGAGACCATCGTGCTGTTCCTCGTCGAGATGATGGTCGTCGGCGGGGCGCTGGGGGCGCTGCTGTTCGCCGGCTACCTGCTGCTCGCCAGCGCGCTGTTCACCGCCCACACCAACGAGGTGTTCTCGGCCCAGCGCATCGAGGACCACAAGTGCTTCCTGCGCCTGGTGATCCGCCAGGACGGCGAGCTCGCGATCTTCCCCGTCGGCCTCGACCGGGTGCCGCGCATGCACCGGTGGAAGGTCGTCGAGCACGCCCCGGTGGACGCGCCGTGGCTCGAGCCGGAGGAAGCCCTCGAGCCGCACCTCGTCGAGGGCCCGATCGTCGTCCGCTGACGCCGAGACGAAAACGCCCCGCCCGGTGCCGGGACCGGGCGGGGCGGGAAGCCTTCGACAAGGCTCAGGCGGGCCGGAGACGCGTCAGTCCTGGCCGGCGGTCGCCAGCTCGCGCAGCGCGACGCCGACGCCGGCGGCGATGCGCTCGCCTAGCTCCGGGTCGACCTGGCGCCAGTGGCCGACCGCGCGCTCCTTGACCGCGGTGCTGGCGCCGGCGTTCAGGTGGCCAACGATGTTCGACACCGTGGCGTCGCGCTCGGCGCCGGTCAGCACGTGGCGCCACAGGGCGCCGGGCTGGCCGTAGTCGTCGTCCTCGGCGTGCAGGCGGTAGGGGGCGCGCACCAGCTCGCCCATCACCTGCGGCGTGTAGGTCTCGCCGTACCGCTCCGGGTCGGCCTTGGGGCCGCCGTAGCTGTTGGGGGCGTACACCGGCTGGTCGCCGGCGTGGCGGTAGCGCATCGCGCCGTCCTTGTTGTAGCTGTGGAACGGGCACTGCGGCTGGTTGATGGGGAGCTGCAGGTAGTTGGTGCCGATGCGGTGGCGGTGGGTGTCCGGGTAGCTGAACAGGCGGCCGAGCAGCATCTTGTCCGGCGACGGCTCGACGCCGGGCACCATGTTGGCGGGCTCGAAGGCGGCCTGCTCGACCTCGGCGAAGTAGCTCTCCGGGTTGCGGTTCAGCACCATGCGGCCGATCTTCACCGGCGGGTAGTCGCCGTGCGGCCACACCTTGGTGAGGTCGAAGGGATTGAAGCGGTAGCCTTCCGCCTCCGCCGCCGGCATCACCTGCATCTCCAGCGTCCACGACGCCTGCTCGCCGCGCGCGATCGACTGATGGAGGTCGCGCAGGTGGAAGTCCGGGTCCTCGGCGGTCATCGCCCTGGCCTCGGCGTCGCTCATCGTCTCGATGCCCTGGTCGGTCTTGAAGTGGTACTTGACGAAGAAGGCCTCGCCGGCGCGGTTGACCCAGGTGAAGGTGTGCGAGCCGAAGCCGTGCATGTGGCGCCAGGTGCGCGGCGTGCCGCGGTCGGTCATCAGGAACAGCACCTGGTGCATCGACTCCGGCGACAGGGACCAGAAGTCCCACATCATGTCGTGGTCGCGCAGGTTGTTGTCCGGGCGGCGCTTCTGCGAATGGATGAAGTCCGAGAACTTCGAGGGGTCGCGGATGAAGAAGATGGGCGTGTTGTTGCCCACCAGGTCGTAGTTGCCCTCCTCGGTGTAGAACTTGATGGCGAAGCCGCGCGGGTCGCGCTGGGTGTCGGCCGAGCCCAGCTCGCCGGCCACCGTCGAGAAGCGCACGAACACCGGCGTGCGCTTGCCCGGGGTGTCGAGGAACTTCGCCTTCGTCCACTGCGTGACGTCCTCGGTGACCTCGAAGAAGCCGTGCGCGCCGCCGCCCTTGGCGTGCACCACCCGCTCGGGCACGCGCTCGCGGTTGAACTGCGCCATCTTCTGGACCAGGTAGTGGTCCTGCAGCAGGATCGGGCCGTTCGGCCCGAGGGTCAGGGAGTGCTCGTCGCTGGGGGCGGGGATGCCGGCGTCGGTGGTGGTCACCGGCGGCCGCTTGTCGTCGCTCATTCTGCTCTCTCCTCGGTCTCGCGGGGGCCGTCCTCCGTCCGCGCCGAGGCGCAGGCGGGACACAGGCCCCAGAAGTTGATCTCGGCTTCTTCGAAGGTGAAACCGGACGTCGAGGAGGGCTCGAGGCAGGGCATCGCCCCCACCGCGCAGTCCACGTCGGCGATGGCGCCGCAGCGGCGGCAGACGACGTGGTGGTGGTTGTCGGCGACGCGGGTCTCGTAGTGGGAAGCGTGGCCCGACGGCTGGATGCGCCGCACCAAGCCCGCCTGCTCGAGCACGGCGACGATGTCGTACACCGCCTGCGTCGACACCGCGCCCAGCCGCTGCCGCGCCCGCTCGGCGAGGTCCTCCACGGTGGCGTGGGGGGTGCGCCGGATGGCGCGCAGCACGGCGATGCGCGGCGCGGTGATGCGCAGGCCGGCGCGCCGGAGCGCCCCCTCGAGCTCCTCCCGTTCGTCCGTCATGGGCGGAGCATGACCCATTTTCTGGAATGAGTCAAGAAAGCGATTCGATCCAGTTCAAGTGCCGGTTCAGACCTCGAAACGCGCCACCACCGGCGCATGGTCGCTGGTGCCGACCTCCCGGAAGACCTGGCAGGAGACGGCCTTCTCGGCCAGCTCCTCGCTGGCCAGGACGTAGTCGATGCGCCAGCCGATGTTGCGCTCGCGCAGGTTGCGCCACGGCGCCCACCAGGTGTAGAGGCGGTCGTTGTCGGGGTCGAGGG
>CAZLBJ010000239.1:0-5838 GCA_964557755.1 uncultured Thermoanaerobaculia bacterium | reverse complement strand
CCTCGGCGTCGCCTTCCTCGGGCCGTGCTTGGCGCTCAATCCGCTCTGGCACGGCGATCCGGTGGGCGGGACTCCGGTGGCCAACCACCTCCTGTGGATCTACGGCGCTCCGGCCCTGCTCGCGGCGCTCGCCGTGCGCCTGCTGCCGCGCGCGGACGGTCCGTTCCGCGACGACGCCGCGGCCGCGCGCCAGCGTTCCTCTCCCTTCGTCGGGGGGTCCTGGAGCATCGCGGCTCTCCTCTTCCTCTTCGTGCTCGTGTCGCTCGAAGTCATCCAGGCGTTCCGTGGAACCATCCTCGCGGTGGCCTCGCCGCGGCCCTACGCCGAGGGCTGGGCGCTGTCGGTGTCCTGGCTGCTGCTCGGCACGGCGTTGCTGGTGGCCGGCATCGCCGCCGGCGGCCGCCTGCTGCGCGGCGCCGCCCTCGCCGTCACCGGCCTGGCGGTGGTCAAGGTGTTCCTCTTCGACGTCGCCCGCCTCGGCGACCTCTACCGCGTCCTCTCCTTCCTCGGCCTCGGCCTGTCGCTGCTGCTGCTCGCCTGGCTCTACCAGCGCTTCGTCTTCCGCCCGGCGGCGGCCGACCGGGCTTGACCCGAAAGAGGAATTCGTACTAAGTTGGTCCTGTTTTCGAGGGCGTAGGAAGGCCGAGGACCCACGGAATGATCCGCATCACCAAGACCACCGACTACGGCATCGTGCTGCTGACCCACATGGCGGACGATCCGGAGCGGCGCTACAACGCGCCGGAGCTCGCCCACGAGGCGCAGCTGCCGTTGCCGATGGTGAGCAAGATCTTGAAGATCCTCGCCCGCGACGGGCTGCTCGACTCGCACCGCGGGGTCAACGGCGGCTACGCGCTGTCGCGGCCGCCGCGGCAGATCTCGGTGTCGGAGATCATCGCCGCCCTCGAGGGGCCGATCGCCATCACCGAGTGCATCGACGACGGCCCCGGCGAGTGCGTGCAGGAGGCGGTGTGCCCGCTGCGCAGCAACTGGCAGCTCATCAACGCGGCGATCCGCGGCGCCCTCGACGGCCTGTGCCTGTCGGACATGGCGCGGCCGCTGCCGCCGTCGGTACCCGGCGAGCGGCTGGTGACGCTGGGCGGCAGCCGCGTCAGCCACTGAGCGCCGCGGCACCGCCCCGGCCGGCCCGCACCCGGCTTCGCACCGTATCGGATTCACGACGCGACCACTGAAGAGGACTCGACCATGGCAGCACCGACCGCCACTCAGGTTTTCGAAGAGATCGCCGGCCAGGGCTACCAGGCCGGCTTCGTCACCGACATCGAGCAGGACACCCTGCCGCCGGGGCTCGACGAGGACGTCGTCCGCGCCATCTCGGCGAAGAAGAACGAGCCCGAGTGGATGACGGAGTGGCGCCTGAAGGCCTACCGCCACTGGCTCACCATGAGCGAGCCGGAGTGGGCGAACATCGTCTACACCAAGCCCGACTTCCAGGCCATCTCCTACTACTCGGCGCCGAAGTCCGCCGGCGACCGGCCGAAGAGCCTCGACGAGATCGACCCGGAGCTGCTCGCCACCTACGAGAAGCTCGGCATCCCGCTGCGCGAGCAGGAGATGCTGGCCGGCGTGGTGGCGGTCGACGCGGTGTTCGACAGCGTCTCGGTGGCGACCACCTTCAAGTCCAAGCTCAGGGAGATGGGCGTCATCTTCTGCTCGATGTCCGAGGCGGTCCAGGACCACCCGGAGCTGGTCCGGAAGTACCTCGGCTCGGTGGTGCCCTACAGCGACAACTTCTACGCCACGCTCAACTCGGCGGTGTTCTCGGACGGCTCGTTCGTCTACGTGCCGAAGGGCGTGCGCTGCCCGATGGAGCTGTCGACCTACTTCCGCATCAACGCCATGAACACCGGCCAGTTCGAGCGCACGCTGATCATCGCCGACGCGGGGGCCTACGTCTCCTACCTCGAGGGCTGCACGGCGCCGATGCGCGACGAGAACCAGCTCCACGCCGCGGTGGTCGAGCTGGTCGCCCACGACGACGCGCAGATCAAGTACTCGACGGTGCAGAACTGGTACCCCGGCGACATGGAGACCGGCAAGGGCGGCGTCTACAACTTCGTCACCAAGCGCGGCAAGTGCGAGGGGCGCAACGCCAAGATCTCGTGGACGCAGGTGGAGACCGGCTCGGCGATCACCTGGAAGTACCCGAGCGTGATCCTGAAGGGCGACGGCTCGGTGGGCGAGTTCTACTCGGTGGCGCTGACCAAGGGCCGCCAGCAGGCCGACACCGGCACCAAGATGATCCACATCGGCAAGAACACGCGCTCGACGATCATCTCCAAGGGCATCTCCGCCGGCCGCGGCCAGAACACCTACCGCGGCGCGGTGCGCATCCTGCGCGGCGCCGACGGCGCGCACAACTACTCGCAGTGCGACTCGATGCTCATCGGCGACCGCTGCGGCGCGCACACCTTCCCCTACATCGACGTGCAGAACCCGACCGCCAAGATGGAGCACGAGGCGTCGACGTCGAAGATCGGGGAGGACCAGATCTTCTACTGCAACCAGCGGGGCCTGAGCGAGGAGGACGCCATCTCGATGATCGTCAACGGCTTCTGCAAGGACGTCTTCCGCGAGCTGCCGATGGAGTTCGCGGTCGAGGCGCAGAAGCTGTTGCAGGTGAACCTCGAGGGCAGCGTCGGCTGACGCCGCCGCCCGCCCGACCGCGCGCATCCGACACCGACGACACCGTCACCGAGATTCCGAGGGAGAACCACGCATGCCATTGCTCGAGATCAAGAACCTGCACGCTTCCGTGGACGGAGCGGAGATCCTCAAGGGGATCGACCTCACCCTGGACGCCGGCGAGGTGCACGCCATCATGGGGCCGAACGGCTCCGGCAAGTCCACCCTGGCCCAGGTGCTGGCCGGCCGCGAGGAGTACGAGGTCACCGACGGCCAGGTGCTGTACGACGGCAAGGACCTGCTGGAGCTCGACCCCGAGGAGCGCGCCCGCGAGGGCGTCTTCCTCGCCTTCCAGTACCCGGTGGAGATCCCGGGCGTCTCCAACACCTACTTCCTGAAGGCGGCGCTGAACGCCATCCGCAAGCACCGTGGCGAGAAGGAGATCGACGCCATGGATTTCCTCAAGCTGGTCAAGGAGCGCATGAAGCTGGTGCAGATGGAGGAGACGCTGCTCCACCGGCCGGTCAACGAGGGCTTCTCCGGCGGCGAGAAGAAGCGCAACGAGATCTTCCACATGTCGGTGCTCGAGCCGCGCCTGGCGATCCTCGACGAGACCGACTCCGGGCTCGACATCGACGCCCTGAAGATCGTCGCCGACGGCGTCAACACGATGCGCCAGGCCGACCGCGGCTTCCTGGTCATCACCCACTACCAGCGCCTGCTCAACTTCATCGTGCCCGACCACGTGCACGTGCTGCTCGGCGGCCGCATCGTGCGCTCCGGCGGCAAGGAGCTGGCCTTCGAGCTCGAGGAGAAGGGCTACGCCGGGCTGGAGCAGGAGACCGGCGTCGCCGCCGCCGCGGTGGGCGCCTGAGGCCCGTGGAGCGAGCGATGGCCACCCTCACCGACAAGCCCCTCAGCGACAAGGGCGCGGCGGCGGCCGCGGCGGAGGACCGCCGCGACGCCTACGTCGCCGACTTCGAGACCTTCCGCGCCGCGCGGCCGCCGTCGGAGCCCGGCTTCGTGGCCGCGCTGCGCCGCCGCGCCATCGAGCGCTTCGCCGAGCTCGGCTTCCCGACGCTCGACCAGGAGGCGTGGCGCAAGACCGACGTGCGGCCGGTGGCGCAGGGCGTCTTCGCGCGCGCCGCGGGTCCGTCGCCGGTGCCCGAAGCGGTGCTGGCGCCGCACGTCTTCGCCGGCGCCTGGCGCCTGGTCTTCGTCGACGGTTTCCTGGCGCCGGAGCTGTCGCAGCTCGACGGGCTGCCGGACGGCGTCCGTCTCGGCGGCCTGGCGGCGGCGCTCGAGGCGGAGCCGGAGAGCCTCGAGCCGTACCTCGGCCGCCACGCGAAGTTCGACCAGCACCCGTTCGTCGCCCTGAACACCGCCTTCTTCGCCGACGGCGCCGTCCTCCACGTGCCGCGCGGCACGGTGCTCGAGCGCCCGGTCCACCTGCTCCACCTGTCGACGGTGGCCGGCGGCGGCGAGGCGTCCTCCAACCCGGTGGCGGCGTTCCCGCGCAACCTGGTGGTCGCCGGCGAGGCCAGCCAGGTGACGGTGCTCGAGACCTTCGCCGCCTTCGGCGCGGGCCGCTACTTCGACTGCCCGGTCACCGAGATCGTCGCCGAGCCCGGCGCCGTGGTCGACCACTACAAGGTGCAGCACGAGGCGCGCGAAGCGTTCCACCTGGCGACGCTGCAGGTGCACCAGGAGCGCGACTCGAACTTCTTCTCGCACGCCATCTCCGCCGGCGGCGACGTCACCCGCAACGACGTCAACGCCTGGCTCGGCGGCCCCGGCATCGAGTGCACGTTGAACGGCCTCTACATGGTCAACGGCTCGCAGCTCGTCGACAACCACATGCGGGTCGACCACGCGGCGCCGCACTGCAACTCCTACGAGCTGTACAAGGGGGTGCTCGACGGCAAGGCGCGGGCGGTGTTCAACGGCCTGATCCACGTCCACCCGGACGCCCAGAAGACCGACGCCAAGCAGTCCAACCGCAACCTGCTGATGTCGCGCGGCGCGCTCGCCAGCTCCAACCCGCAGCTCGAGATCTTCGCCGACGACGTCCGGTGCACCCATGGCTCGACGGTGGGGCAGCTCGACGCGGAGGCGGTGTTCTACCTGCGCAGCCGCGGCATCGGCGAGGACGCGGCGCGGAGCCTCTTGACCTACGCTTTCGCCAGCGACATCGTGCAGCGCATCAAGATCGAGCCGGTGCGCCGCGACCTCGAGGAGTTCCTCTTCGAGCGCCTGCCGCGCGGCGAGATCGTGCGCCAGGCGGTGTGAGCGGCGCGTGAAGGAGCGGTCGTGATCCTCCGGCGCTCAGACGGGATGCGGCAGGGCGGTCATGGCGGCGACGCCGCCGCCGTCGCCACCGGAGCCGGAACCGACGCGACCGCTGCGGCCGGGGACGACGCGCGCCGGCACGCCGCGCTCGGAGCGCTGCGGGGCGCGGACGCCGGGGCGCACCCGGGCGGCGGCGACCGCCGGCAGCGACGGGCGCTGCGGCGCCGGGGGGACGACCCGCGGGGCGGTCTGCGGCAGGCGCCGCGGACCCTTGCGCGCCGCCACCACCTTGGCGGTGGTCAGGGTTGCCGGCGGCCGCTCCTGTTCGGCGGCGCGGCCGGGCAGCTCGGCGAGGCGCAGCACGCTCAGCCAGACGCCGGTCGGCACCGCCAGCGAGCCGTGCACCACCACCCGGTCGCGGCGCGCGCGCTCGGCCCAGCCGGGGATCTCGACGCGGCTGCCCTCGCCGGCGTCCTGCAGGTGCGCGCACAGCGCCTCGACGTCGTGGCCCACCGACTCGGCGTCGCGCCCGGCAACCTCCGGCGACAGGGCGACGAAGAAGGCGCCATGGTCGCCGTCGGCGTCGTCCGAGGCGCCCTGGCCGGCCAGCACGCCGGCGAGGATCTCCACCATCAGCCCCAGGCCGAAGCCCTTCCAGCCCTGGCTGCGGCCGCCGAGCGGCAGCAGGAAGGCGGTGGGCGGATCGGCGTCGAAGCCGTCGACGTGGCGCAACGGCACGCCGTCGCGGTCGATCAGCCAGCCGTCGGGCAGCGGCTCCTGGCGCATCGCACGGCCGCGCACCTCGCCCTCGTCGGCGGCGCTGGTCGCCATGTCGACCACCACCGGGCCGTGGCCGTTGGCCGGCGCCGCGAAGACCAGGGGGTTCGAGCCCAGGCGGCCCTC
>CAZLBJ010000238.1:0-7671 GCA_964557755.1 uncultured Thermoanaerobaculia bacterium | reverse complement strand
AGGTCGCCGCCGGCCAGTACCGCACGCGCCGCCCGCCGGCGCGCAGCCGCGCGGCCAGGTCGACGTCCTCGACCCACGCGGGGTGGAAGCCGGGATCGAAGCCGCCGGCCGCCTGCCACACCTCGCGCCGCAGCGCCAGCGCCGCCGCCGCCGGCTGCTCGACCGCCTCGCTCGCGCCCGGCTCCGCCGCCGCCTCCGGCACCGCCGGTACTCCCAGCGCCTGCAGCAGGAGCTGCCCCACCGTGGGCAGCCGCCGGAGCTGCCACCGCCACTGCGGCGCCCCGTCCGCCCCCACCAGCCGCGGCGCCAGCCCCGCCGCCTCCGGGTGCCGCGCGAACCCCTCCGCCAGAGCCTCCAGCGCCCCCGGTTCCGGCCGCGCGTCCGGATTGAGCACCAGGAGAATCTCCCCCCGAGCGGCCTGTGCACCGGCGTTCGCACCCCCGCCGAACCCCAGGTTCCGCCCCGCCGAAACCACCAGAGCCCTCCCCCGCACCGCCTCGGCCACAGGCCCTGGCCCGTTGTCCACCACCACCAGCTCGAACCGCGAGTCCTCCGGCCAAGCCGCCACCAGCTCCCCCAACGGAGCCGGATCCCCCCAATGCACGACGATCCCCGAGATCAAAGGCCGATCACTCACCCCGCAAGACTACCCGTTCCGAATCGCGTTGCTCGGGCCACCGCCGAGCCGTTCCATCGCCCGTGAAGGATCGGACCGTCGAGGGGTGGGGGCGGGCGCTCCCGACTGGGGACGTCTGGAGCGGGGCAGGGGCCATACCCGCCGGAGTCCTCCGCCGGTGGCGCCCCGCGGAAGTCGAGGCGAGCCCCCGTCCGGAGTCCACCGAAAGCTCGCCGCTCCCCAGGCGGGAGCGCCCGCCCCCACCCCGTCCCCGCCTCTCCCGGCCGCCGTGCCCTATCCACACCACTCGCCATCGCCGAACCCTGCCACCACCAAACCCGTATCGTGTAGGGTGTCCCCACGAGCCATGAGCCACGACGACACCGCCGGTGACGTCACCCGCCTCCTCCATGCCGTGCAGGGGGGCGACCGCGATGCCTTCGACCGCCTGCTGCCGCTGGTCTACGACGAGCTGCGCCGCATCGCCCGCCGCCAGCTCCACCGCGAGCGCCCCGGCCACACCCTCTTCCCCACCGCCCTCGTCCACGAGGCCTACGTCAAGCTCGTCGAGCGGCCGCCCGAGATCGACTGGGCCGGCCGCAAGCACTTCCTCGCCGTCGCTGCCCGCGCCATGCGCCAGGTGCTCGTCGACCACGCGCGCCGGAAGAGCGCCGAGAAGCGCGGCGGCGACCTCGCGCGCACCACCCTGAACGGCGACCGCCTCGGTTTCGAGCTCGCCCTCGACGACATGCTCGCCCTCGACGCCGCCCTCGACCGCCTCGACCGCCGCGACCCGCGCCTGCGCCAGGTCGTCGAGTACCGCTTTTTTGCCGGCATGGGCGAGGACGAGATCGCCGAGCTGCTGGCGGTGAGCACCCGCACCGTGCAGCGCGACTGGCTGAAGGCGCGCGCCTGGCTGTACAAGGAGCTCTACCCGCGCCAGGCGCCGGCCGGCGCCGAGGCCTGACGCCGGCCATGAGCGCCGACGACAGCAGCCGCTGGTCGCGTATCGCCGGCCTCTTCGACGCCGCCGTCGACCTGCCGCCCGCCGAGCGCGCCGCCCTGCTCGACGCCGAGTGCGGCGGCGACCGCGCGCTGCGCGGCGAGGTCGAGGCGATGCTCGACGGCCACCGGCGCGCCGGCGGCATCCTCGACCGCGGCATCGGCGCCCTCGCCGCCGACGCCCTGAGCGAGCGCCTGCGCACGCCGCCCGGTGCCGCGCCCGGCGCCGCCCCGGAGCCCGGCCGCCCGCCATCCTCCCTCGTGCGCCGCCGCCTGCAGGTCGGCCCCTACCGCCTGCTGCGCCCGGCCGGCCGCGGCGGCATGGGCGAGGTGTGGCAGGCCTTCGACGAGCGGCTGGAGCGCTTCGTGGCGCTCAAGTTCCTGCCCCGCGACGTGGCGGCGCAGCCGGAGGCCGAGGCCCGCTTCCGCGACGAGGCGCGCGCCGCCTCGCGCCTCGACCACCCGGCGATCTGCACCGTCTTCGACGTCGGCGAGGACGACGACGGCAGCCTCTACATCGCCATGGCGTACTACGAGGGCCGCACCCTGGCCGACCGCCTGCGCGACGGACCGCTGCCGCTCGCCGAGGCGCTCGACCACGCCATCGCCGCCGCCCAGGGTCTGGGCCGCGCCCACGAGGCCGGCATCGTCCACCGAGACGTCAAGCCGGCGAACCTGATGCTCACCGTCCACGGCGAGCTGAAGATCCTCGATTTCGGCGTCGCCAAGCTGGCGCAGGGGGCGTCGGTGGTCAGCGCCGCCGACCTGCGCGTCGGCACGCTCGGCTACATGGCGCCCGAGCAGGTGCGCGGTGGCAGGGCGGACGCGCGCAGCGACCTGTGGTCGCTCGGCGCCGTGCTCTACGAGATGCTCACCGGCGTGCGCCCGTTCGACGGCGCCGGCGCCGCGCCCGCCGACGTGCTGGCGGCGATCCTCGACCGCGAGCCGCGCCCGCCCAGCGCCCTGCGCCCCGAGCTGCCGGCGCGCCTCGACGAGGTGGTGCTGTCGGCGCTGGCCAAGGACCCCGCGGCGCGCCCGGCGTCCGCCGCCGCCTTCGCCGCCGAGCTCGAAGCGCTGCGGCGCGCCGGCGCACGCTGGGAGGCGTGGCAGCGCACCGGCTCCGGCGCCGTGCCACCGCCCGCCGAGGCCACGCCGACGCCGACGCCGCCGTTCGCCGCCGCCGCCTCGCCGCACCCGGGCGCGCCGCCGCACCCGGCGTTCTCCGCCACCGCCGTCCACCTGCACCTCACCGCCCTGCCGCCGGCGCGCCCGCTGCCGGCGCCGCTGAGCAGCTTCGTCGGCCGCGAGGAGGAGCTCGCCGAGCTCGACGCGCTGATGCGGCGCGCCCGCCTGGTCACCCTCAACGGCCCGGCCGGCAGCGGCAAGAGCCGCCTGGCGCTCGAGGCCGCCCGCCGCGCCGCCGGCCGCTTCGCCCACGGCGCCCGCTTCGTGCCGCTGGCCGCCGTCGCCGAGCCGGAGCTGGTGACCGCCGCCATCGCCCGCGCCCTCGACCTCAACCTAACGTTCACCGGCAACGGCTCGCCGTTCGACACCCTGCGCGACGCGCTGGGCGACTGCGACCTGCTGGTGGTGCTCGACAACTTCGAGCACCTGGCGGCGGCGGCGCCGGTGGTCGCCGACCTGCTGGCCGCCTGCCCGGGGCTGCGCGCGCTGGTCACCAGCCGCAGCGTGCTGCGGCTGTCCGGCGAGCACACTTTCCCGGTGGCGCCGCTGCCGCTGCCGGCGCCCGACGCCGGCGACATCGAGCACCTGGCGGCGAGCCCGGCGGCGGTGCTCTTCCTCGAGCGCGCCCGCGCCGTACGCCCCGACCTCGAGCTGACGCCGCTGGAGATCCGCGCCGTAGCCGAGATCTGCATCCGCCTCGAGGGCATCCCGCTGGCCCTCGAGCTCGCCGCCTCGCGGGTGCGCCTGTTCCCGCCGCGGGCGCTACGCGACCGCCTGGGCAGCCGCCTCGCATGGCTCGGCGCCACCTCGCGCGACCGGCCGGAGCGCCACCGCACCCTGCGCGCCGCCCTGGCGTGGAGCTACGACCTGCTGGCCGACGGCGAGAAGGCGCTGTTCCGCCGCCTCGCCGTCTTCCACGGCGGCTTCGCGGTCGAGCAGGCGGCGGCGGTGGCGGCGCTCGGCGCGGACGGCGCGGCGGAGGCGGCGGCGGACGACGGAGGCGGCGAGCCGCACGACGGCCTGCTCGAGGACCTCGCAGGCCTCGTCGACCACAGCCTGCTGCGCCCGGAGGACGGCGGCTCCGAGCCGCGCTTCTCGATGCTCGAGACGATGCGCGAGTACGGCCTGGAGTGCCTGGCCGAGGCCGGCGAGCTGGAGGCGGCGCGGCAGGCGCACGCGGCGGCTTTCGTGGCCCTCGCCGAGCGCCTGCACCCGGAGCTCACCGGGCCGGAGCAGGGCCGCCACCTGGGCCGCCTCGACGAGGACCGCGCCAACTTCGAGGCGGCGATCGCCTGGGCGCAGGAGCGTGCCGACGCCGAGCTCGGCCTGCGCCTGGCGGCGGCGCTGTGGCGCCTGTGGCTGGTGCTCGGCCCGCTGAGCGACGGCGGCCGCCTCGCCGCCCTGCTGGCGCTGCCGGGGGCCGAGGCGAGCACCCGCCTGCGCGCCCGGGCGCTGAACGGCATCGGCACCATCCTCCACAACCTGGGACGCAACCACGAGGCGCGCGAGCGGCTGGCCGAGGCGCTCACCATCTACCGCCGGCTCGGCCACCCGGTGGGCATCGCCGAGGGGCTGACCAACCTCGCCTGGGTGGCCTGCGAGCTGTCCGACCTCGACACGGCGGTCGAGCTCTCCGCGGAGGCGCTGGCCCGCCACCGTGAGCTCGGCGAGCTGCGCGGGCAGGCGCTGGCGCTCAACAACCTCGGCTGGGTCGCCAACTACCGCGGCCGCTACCGAGACGCCCGCCGCCACCACGAGGCGAGCCTCGAGCTGCGGCGGCGCATCGGCGACCACCGCGGCGTCGCCTTCGCGCTCACCAACCTGGCGCTGGCGGAGCTCAACCACGGCGACCTCGACCGCGCCGAGGCGCTGCTCGTCGACGCCGAGACGGCGCTGCGGCCGGTGGCCGACCAGGTCCTGTTCTCCTTCATCACCGTGCAGCAGGCCGAGGTCGTGCGCGAGCGCGAGGGGCCGGAGGCGGCGGCGCGGCTGGTCGAGCGGCGCGCCGCCCTGTGGCGCAACGCCGGCAACCGCTCGCTGCAGGTGTGGCTGGACATGGCCGCCGCTTCGCTCGACCGCGAGCTGGGCGAGCCGGCGAAGGCGGCGGAGCGCCTGCGCCGTGCGATCGAGGGGTGGGACGAGATCGGCAGCGTGTGGGGCGCCTCGCTGGCCCGTTTCGAGCGCGCCCGCGCCCTGCTCGACCTCGGCGAGCGCACCGCGGCGGCCGCCGCCTTCGCCGAGGTGCTGGCCGACAGCCGCCGCATCGGCTGCCTGCTGGAGACGGCGGCGGGGCTCGAGGGCGGCGTGGTGGCCGGTGCCGTCGAGGGTGAGGAGGCGGCGCGGCGCCTCGGCGCGGCGGCGGGCCTGCGCGCGGAAGGCGAGGTGACGGCGCGGACGAGCTGGCGCCGCGAAGTCGAGGCGGCGGCGGCGCGGCTGCGCGAGGAGATCGGCGAGGAGGCCTTCGGCGAAGCGTTCGGAGCGGGAGAGTCGGCGGCGTGGGAGGTGGCGGCGGAGATCAGCTAGGGGTGAGGTCTCGCGGATCGACCAGCGGCTCGCCGCGGTGGCACCAGGCGGGGAGGTGGCGGAGGGCGCGCAGCCAGCCGCCCTTGACGGCGAACAGCGAGCCCGGCCGGCGAACGAGGTCGAGGAGGTCGCGGGCGAGCAACCGAGGCACGGCGGCGGGGAAGCGGCGGCCGAGCATCCGGGCGACGACCAGCCAGCGGTTGCCGTAGAGCAGCGCGCCGTAGCGCCACGGCATCCGCCGCCCGCTCGTGCCCCCGGCGTGCAGCGCGCGCGCCGCCGGCACCACCAGCGCCCGCCACCCCGCCGACCGCAGCCGCACCGCCAGGTCGACGTCCTCGTACCACGACCCCAGCCCCTCGTCGAACAGCCCCACCGCCGCCAGCGCCTCCCGCCGGTACACCGCCGCCGTCGCCGATACCCCGAACACCTCCCGCGCGCCCGCGGGTGTCGGGCGACTCTGCCCGCCGTCCGCCGCCGCGCGCTGCACCCCTTCCGCTCCTCCCGCTCCTTCCGCCCGCCGTCCGCCGCCCGCCGCCGCGCCTCCGCCCAGGCGCACCGCCCGCACTTCTCTTCCCTCGCTGATCTGTTCGCCCCAGCCGGCCGCCAGCGCCCGTCCATGCCCGACCTGCACCGCCTGCCACGATCCGTTCCACGCCAGCCCCGCACCGTCCACCACGCCCGGCTCCTGCATCCGCAGGTTCACCCCCTGCGCCGCCGCGGCCTCCGGGTCCGCCTCCAGCGCGCCGACCAGCGCCGCCAGCCAGCCGGGCTGCACCACCGCGTCGTCGTTCACCGTCGCGATCCACGCGCCTGTGGCCTTCTCGATGCCGGCGTTGGTACCGCCCGCGAAACCGTGGTTCTCCTCCAGGTCGATCCACCGATCGGCGCGCCGCCGCAGCTCCGCCGGCGCCCGCCAGCCGCCCTGTGCCACGACCACGATCTCCAGCCCCGCCCCGCCGTCCGCCCGCAGCGCCTCCAGGCACGCCGCGAGGTGCGGGCTCCCGCCCAGCGTCGGCACCACCGCCGAGACGGTCCCGTTCACCGCCAGGCCGCGCGTCCCGCTCACCGCCAGTCGAGCTCCACGCGGTCGAGGATGACGCCGTTGCCGGGACCGCGCGGCGGCGCGCCGGCGACGATCACCAGCGGCTCGCCGGCCGGCCAGCGCACCGGGCCCGCCCTCACCACCGCCCACTGGCGGTCGGTGCGCGTCGTCCAGGTGCCGAGCCGGCGCTCGCCGGCGCGCAGCTCGAGGTCGAGCGGCCGGTCGGGGACGTTCGGGATGAAGCGCACCAACAGGCGCACCACCACCTCGTCGCCGCCCGGCACCACCGGCACCGCGACCGCCGCCCCCTCGCGCAGCACCCAGCCGCCGCGGTAGCGGGTGCGCTCGATCACCCAGCGCTGCGGGAACGGGTGGCCTTCCTGCTGGCGCAGCCACGGGTCCTCGATCTCGACGCGCTGGCTGGGCAGCCGCTCCGCCGCCCCCGGCAGCGCCGCCCCAGCCGCCAGCAGCAGGGCGCCGCCCCAGGCGGCGGCGCGGCCGGTGGCCAGCCGCCGCCGCGGCCACCACCACAGGAGCGGCACGAGGAGCAGCGTCGCCGCCGGCCACACCCAGGTCGCCGCCCGCGGCCGCACCGAGCTGGGGAAGAAGCGCGCCACGTCGGCGCCGAGGTGCTGCGACAGGTAGTCGAGGAGATAGGTGCGGCCGTCGGCGAAGTTGTAGGTCCAGCCGGGCTCGATCACCCACAACAGGGTCAGCGCGCCGGTGAGCAGAGCGAGCACCGCCACCAGCAGGCGCGCCCCCGCCCGCCGCCGCCGGGCGAGCAGCGGCACCAGCAGCAGGGCGAGCAGCGGCAGGGCCACCAGGGCGTAGCGGAAGGGCGGCGACCAGCCGCCGTACCACTCGTTGCGCGGCACGACGATCACCAGGTAGGGCGAGACGAAGACGACGAGGTCGAACAGCAGCCGCTCGCCGCGGCGCAGCGCCGCCAGCGCCGCGGGCAGCAGCAGCAGCCACAGCGGCGCGCAGGCGAAGAGGCCGAAGGCGACGTCCCAGAACAGGCCCGTCGCCCCCAGCAGGTAGGCGGCGGGCGGGTAGTCGGTGAGCTGCAGCTCCTCCGCCTGGTGGATCTTCAGCGGGTTGTCGAAGACCAGCGTGTTGTGCACCAGGATGCCGCCGCCGACCAGCGCCAGCGCCACGGTGAGGACGATCAGCGGCCGCCGCGGCCGGCCGGCGTGCCCCCTGCAGGTCGGCGGCGGGCGGGGAGTCTGTGAGCTGCAGCTCCTCCGCCTGGTGGATCTTCAGCGGGTTGTCGAAGACCAGCGTGTTGTGCACCAGGATGCCG
>CAZLBJ010000237.1:0-5809 GCA_964557755.1 uncultured Thermoanaerobaculia bacterium | reverse complement strand
CGCCTCCACCTACGAGGTGCCGGAGTACATCCACTCGCGGCTGATGCCGCAAATCTACCTCGACTTCCCCGAGGAGGACGAGGAGCGGGCGATCCTCGAGGCGCAGGTGCCGTTCGCCGACGGCGAGGTGCTGGCCTACGTGCTCTCCTTCCTGCGCCGCGCCCACGAGGCCGACCTCGACTACACGGTGCGCGACGGCATCAACGTGCTGCGCTACGCGATGAAGGTGCTGCGCCGCGGCGACGCCGACTCGCCGGAGGAAGCGGTGCACGCCGCGCTCGAGCTGTCGGTCCCGGAGGAGGAGCTCGAAGCGCTGGACTTGCTGTGACTGGACGTGGCGGCGCGATCGCGTGAAGATCGGCGCATGCGCGCCATCCGCATCCACCAGCACGGCGGGCCGGAGGTGCTGCGGCTCGACGACGTCCCCGTCCCCGAGCCGGGGCCGGGCGAGGTGCGGGTACGCCTCGCCTTCGCCGGCGTCAACTTCATCGACACCTACCACCGCACCGGCTTCTACGACCCCGGGCCGCTGCCGGCCCGGCTCGGCAAGGAGGGCGCCGGCGTCGTCGAGGCGGTGGGGCCCGGCGTCACCGAGCTCGTCGAGGGCGACCCGGTGTGCTTCTTCGCCGCCGCCGGCGCCTACGCCGAGCAGGTGGTGCTGCCCGCCGCGCAGGCGATCCCGGCGCCGGAGAGGGCGAGCGGCGGCGACGGCCGCACCCTCGACCTGCGCACCGCCGCCGCCCTGCCGCTGCAGGGCCTGACCGCCCACTACCTGACCCAGACCATCTGTCCCGTGGGCCCGGGCGACACCGTGCTGGTGCACGCGGCGGCCGGCGGCGTCGGCCTCCTGGCGGTGCAGATGGCGAAGCTCTCCGGCGCCACCGTGCTCGGCACCTGCTCGACGGCGGAGAAGGCGCGGCGGGTGCGCGAGGCCGGTGCCGATCGCGCCATCCTCTACACCGAGGAGGACTTCGTGGCGGCGGTGCGGGACGCCACCGGCGGCCGCGGCGCCGACCTGGTGCTCGACGGCGTCGGCCGCGCCACCTTCGAGGACAGCGTGCGCGCCACTCGCGTGCGCGGCCACGTCGTCCTCTTCGGCCAGGCGAGCGGCGAGCCCGAGCCGATCCGGCCGCGCAAGCTGCTCGGCAGCCGCACTCTCACCAGCGCTTCGCTGTTCGACTACACCGCCGGCCGCCGCGAGCTGCTCGACCGCGCCGAGGCGGTCTTCGGCTGGTACCGGCAGGGCCGGCTGGAGGTGCGCGTCGACCGCGTGCTGCCCCTCGCCGAGGCGCGGCAGGCCCACGTCTTGCTAGAAGCACGGGAGACGTCCGGGAAGGTGTTGCTAGAACCCTGACCGGCGGCCGAAGTCGTCCGGGCGTCTCGATCAGCGACGGAGTGCCGTAGACGGTCCAAGGAGCGAACATGACCAACAAGAGATCACTCGCAATCTGCATCTTCGCCCTGCTCGCCCTCGTCGTCACCGCCCCGGCCTTCGCCGGCGGCTTCTACGCCTTCGGTTCGTACTGGAACATGGACGACCTCGACGAGGCGGCCGGCGGCGGCGTCAAGCTGTCGGTGCCGCTGGGCACGGTGGTCAACCTCGACTTCCGCGGCACCTACTACGAGCAGATCGACGACGAGGACTTCTTCGGCCAGCTCATCGACGACGACGAGAGCCCGTTCCTCGAGAACGCGGTCGACGTCATCCCGGTCGACGTCGGCCTCAGCTTCAACCTGTCGCCGCGCGGCAGCTTCACGCCCACCCTCGGCGCCGGCGCCTCCTACTTCCTGCTCGACAGCGACCGCGGCGAGATCGACGACGAGGTGGGCTGGTACGCCAACGCCGGCCTCGAGTTCGCGTCACAGGGCAGCCTGGGCTTCTTCGCCGAGGCGCTCTACCGCTCCGCCACCGGCACCGTCGAGACCTCGCCGGAGGATTTCCAGGACATCGACGACATCGAGGGCATCGACTTCGACGACGTCGCCATCGACCTCGACGGCTTCGGCGTCAACGCCGGCATCGTCTGGCGCTGGTAGCCGGCCCGTTCCATCCCGCGAAACCCTTCACGCCCGGGGCGCCTCGTCGTCCCGGGCGTTTCCTTGCAGCCTGCGGCCGCCCTCGGCGAGCAGCGCCGCGAAGGCGTCCGGCTGGCGGCTGCCGACCACCCGCCGCACCTGCTCGACGCCCTCGCGCAGCCGCTCGATGGCCTCCATCGAGTGCGGGTTCGAGGCCTGGATCTGGAAGTAGACGTCGGGGTTCTGGTCGACCGCGTTGGCCGCCAGGTCGAGCAGCGCGCGGTAGGTGTTGCTGTGCACCGGCGGGGGGGCCGCCGGCAGCGCCAGGGTGAAGGCGATGACCGCCGCGTGGGCCAGCGACAGGACGTCCGCCATCACCCGGTCATGGCCGGCGAGCGGCAGGTGCACGAGGATGGCGGTGGTGGGCCGGAACAGCGCCTCCATCAGGGCGCAGGCCTCGGCGTCGCCGGTGTCGCAGATCACCACCTCCTTGTTGCGCAGCAGCGGCGTGTCGGGCCCGAACATCGGGTGGATCGACGCCACCCGGCAGCCGGCGCGGCGCAGCGCGGCGATCGGCTCGACGAGCGGCGACTTGATGCTGGCGAGGTCGACCAGCACGCCGCGCGGGGGCGTCTCGCTGGCGCTCCACTCGCGGTAGAGGCGGCGGGTGGTCTCCGGCGGCGTCGAGCACACGACGAGGTCCGCGTCCGGCAGCCAGGCGCGGCTGCGCCGGTTGTCCTCGTCGGAGGCCGCCGGGTCGAGCTCCGCCGTCGCCCACCCCTGGGCCTCGAGGAAGCGCACCATCCAGCGCCCCATGCGGCCGGCGCCGCCCACCACCACGGCACGGCGGCCCTCGCCGCTGGCGGCGTGCAGCAGGTTCTCCTCCTCCTGCACGGTGACCGCCTCGCGGATCAGCCGCGCCATCAGGTCTTCGCCCACCTCGGGCGGCAGCCCGTGGGCGGCGGCGCGGGCGGCGGCGGCGTCGAGGACGCGCCGCTCCTGCGCGTAGTCGATCAGGCGCAGGCCGGCGGCGCGCTTGATCTCGCCGATGCGGCGCACCAGACGCACCCGCTCGGCGGCCAGCGCGATCAGCTCGCCGTCGAGCTCGCGGATGCGGGCACGCACGTCGTCCAGCTCGGTCAGGGGGCTCACGGCGCTCTCCTCTTCAAGTACCTAGTGCCGGTAAGCGGCGAAGCCGGGAATGTTACTAGTCGTAGATGCCGTCGGCGTACCACTCGCCGCTGGCGCGGTCGCGATAGATGCGGTAGAGGCCGCCGGCGGCGAGCTCGACGTCCCAGTAGTCGCGCGCCACCGGCTGCTCGCTCCACCACTCCTCCTCGAGCCCCCAGGGGCCGGAGGCGACGCGCACCCGGCCTTCGATCTTCGGCCGCCGCGCCTCCTCCTCGCGGGCGACGGCGGCCAGCGAGCGCGGCGGCGTCTCGGCGGCGGCTTCGTCCACCAGCACCTCCAGGGCCACCGGCGGGCGCAGCACGCGCACCGCCAGCAGGCCGTGGCCGCCGTGCGGCCGCCGCGGCGGGGCGGCGGGGGGCTCGGCCGGCGCCTCGGGGGGCGGTGGCGGCTCGTAGGGGGCGAGCGCCCAGCGCTCCGGGCGGTGGCCGTCCACCGTCCGCGGCGAGCCGACGCGGTTGGGGCCGAGCAGGGCGAAGAGGCGCGCCAGGGTGGTGGCCAGGCGGTCGGGGGAGAGCGCCGCGGGGCCGAACAGCGTGAGCTGCGCCTCGCGCGGCCGGTCGGGGTGGGCGGTGAGCGTGAAGCCGGCCACCGGCGCCCCGGGCGGGTGTGCCTCGAGGTCGAGGCGCAGCAGGGTGAGCAGGGTCTTGACGTCGCGCGTCGGTGCCGGCAGGTCGAGGCGGCGCTCGTAGACGCCGTCCGGCTCGAGGCGCAGCGCCAGGTCGAGGCGGGCGCAGGCCAGGCCGCGGCCGGCCAGCCGCTCGGCCCGCCGCTCGAGGGCGGCGCGGCCGACGAAGAGGAACGGCTCGAGGTTGACGATCGGCCACTCGAGCGTCATCCCCTCGCGGAAGGCGGGGGGCGGCGCCCAGGGCACCAGCGGGTGCGGGTCGCGGCCGCGGGCGACGGCGTACAGCGCCTCGCCGGCCTCGCCCAGGCGGCTCGCCACCTCGGCCCGCGGCAGGCGGGCGAGCTCGCCGACGGTGCGGATGCCCCAGCGCTCGAGGGTCTCGGCCACCTTGGCCTCGGGCGACAGGTCGGCGAGGGGCAGCGGGGCGAGGAAGGCGGCTTCGCCGCCGGCGGCGACCACCGTCGGCGAGCCGGGCTGGGCGGCGGCCACCCGCGCCGCCAGCTTGCTGCCGGCCACCCCCACGCGCACCGGCAGCCCCACCGCCTCGGCGGCGTTCGTCAGCGCCCGCCCCAGCGCCGCCTGCCAGCCGCCGCCGTTCGCGGTGCCACCGCGGCGGCCGGCCGCGACGGTGGCGGCGCGCAGGTGGCGCTCCAGCCCTTCGGCGTCGAGGAAGACGACGCCCTCGCCGGCGTTCTCGACGCGCGGCGACAGCTCGCCGGCGGCCTCCAGCAGCGCCTCGGTGGCGCTCGTCTCGCACTCCGGGTCGCGCGGCCGCACCACGAGCTGCGGCAGCAGGGCGCGCGCCTGCGGCAGCGTCTGCCCGGGGGCGATGCCGGCGCGCCGGCCGCGGCGGGTGGCGGCCACCACCCGCGCCGCGTTGCCGTTGCCCTCGACCACCACCACCGCCTGGTCGGCGAGGTCCGGCTCGCTGCGCAGCCTGGCGGCGAGGGGAAACAGCGGCACGGCGGCACAGGCGATCCACGGCATGCGCCCGCCTCAGGCCGAAACCGCGTCGAAGGAGCCCGCCTCGACGGGCGGCAGCACCACGTGGAGCCACGGACCCTCGCTCCGTCGAGTCCGCCGACGCCGCGGTACCGGCACCGCCGCGCCCGTCTCTCCCGCCGTCTTTCCCTTCGCTGATCTTTTCGCTTCTCTTTCCGGCAACACCGCGCCAGCCACCACCAGCTCCGCCCTTTCCTCCTCGCCGCCCTGCCGCCCTCGGCTCTTCTCCAGCACCCAGCCGATCTCTCTCCCCACCAGTAGCGACGGCGCCCCGTCTCTTCCTTCCGCGTACACCGCCCGCCCGGGCCTCGCCTCGACCACCGCCTGCGCGGCGGTGCCGCTGACCCGGTACGGGCTGGCGACCAGCAGGGCGGCTCCCTGCGCCTGGGCGGCGCGGGCGAGGCGCACCCAGCCGGCCTCGTTGCCGCGGCCGCCGGGCACCGGCGGCGTGCCGAGGTCGACGACCACCAGCGGGAAGCCGCCCTGCAGCGCCGCCTCGGCGGCGGCCAGCGCCTCCTGCACGCGGCGTGGGCGCAGCCACAGCAGGCGCGCGGCGTCGATGCCCGCGGCGGCGGCCGCCGGCGGGTCGAGGTGGTCGCCGAGGTCGACCAGCGCCGCCGCCTCGCCGGCGCCGCCGGTGGCGGCGGCCAGGGTGGCGAGGACGGCGGCGACGCGGCCGCTGCCGGGGCGCCCCACCAGCTCCACCAGGGCGCCGCGGACGAGGCCGCCGTCGAGCAGGCGGTCGAGCGGTACCAGGCCGGTGGGGAAGGCGTCGCGGCGGCGCTCGGCGCGGCGCCGCGCGAGCTCGCGGCCGGTGCCCACCCGCCCCGCCAGCTCCGCCGCCGCCTCGGCCCCCAGCAGGCGCAGCACGGAGCGGTCCCGGGCGCTCCGGGAGCCGCCGTAGGGGTCGCTCTGCGCTGCCGCCGAGGCCGTCATGACACCCCGAGGATAAGGCGGTAACGAGGCGGTATCAAG
>CAZLBJ010000236.1:0-2561 GCA_964557755.1 uncultured Thermoanaerobaculia bacterium | reverse complement strand
TCCCTGATCGGTGACTCCGTCACCAACCCGCAGGGCGAGGACCTCGGCGAGATCAAGGAACTGATGATCGACCCGCAGACCGGGCACGTGGGCTACGCCGTGCTGTCGTTCGGCGGCATCCTCGGCATGGGCGACAAGCTGTTCGCCATCCCCTTCAGCAGCCTGCGGCTGCGGCCGGACCACAAGGACTTCGTCCTCGACGTCCCCAAGGAGCGCCTGAAGAACGCTCCGGGCTTCGACAAGGACGACTGGCCGAACACCTCCGACCGCACCTGGGGCACCGAGATCCACACCTACTACGGCGCCACGCCGTACTGGGAGACCGGCGCCCCGCGCGCCCGCTGACGGCGGCGACGCCCTCAGCTCCGGTCCCGAGCGGTTCGGGACCCTTCGAAACGCCCGCCAGCCGGCGGGCGTTTCCTTTTCACGGCGGCCGCACGGATGCTATCCTCGCGCCATCCGTTCCACAGACGTCCATGGAGGAATGCCGTTTGCCGCGTCGCACCGCCGTCCTGTCGTTCGTGTGCCTGCTCCTCGCCCTCTCCGCCGCGCCCGCGGCCGCCCAGACCTTCGTCTTCCACCTCTCCGGGGACCAGGAGGTGCCGCCGGTCCCCAGCCCCGCCACCGGCGGCTGCCACGGCGAGCTCGACGAGTTGGGGGCGGAATTCACCCTCTCCTGCGTCCACGACGTCGCCGGCGCGACGCTGATCCACGTCCACGAGGGGGCGGCGGGGGTCAACGGGCCGCCCCTCTTCGACCTCGGCGACCCGGCCAGCCCGGTCACCGCCACCTGGACCGGCATGACGCCCGGCGAGATCGCCGACCTGCTGGCCGGGGACCTCTACCTCAACATCCACACCGCCGGCCGCCCGGACGGCGAGATCCGCGGCCAGATCCTGACGCGCACCGTCGACATGGTGGCGTTCAGCCTCGACGGCGGCCAAGTGGTGCCGCCGACGATCACGGCCGCCACCGGCGCCTGCACCGCCGACCTCAGCGCCGACGCGACGACGCTGGACGTCGACTGCACCCACGATGTGGCGAGCCCGACGGCGGCGCAGCTGCGCCAGGCGCCGCGGGGCGAGGAGGGCCCGCTCGTCTTCGACCTCGGCGATCCCACCAGCCCGATCTCCAGCTCGGCGCCGCTGTCGCCCATCGAGGTCGCCGCCTTCGCCGGCCGCCACCTCTACGTCGAGATCGGCTCGACGGACTCGCCGGACGGCGAGATCCGCGGCCAGATCGGCGCCGCGCCCGCCCTGCCGACCACCGGCACGATCCACGTCCGCAAGACGACCTTCCCGGCCGGCGGCACCGGCTTCTCCTTCACCGACGACGTGCCCGGCTCCGCCGGCACCTTCAGCCTCGACGACGGCGGCGTCGAGACCTTCACCGGCGTGCCTCCGGGCACCTACACGATCACCGAGCAGGACCCCGGGACGACCCCGGGCGGCTACAGCCTGGCCCACGTCGAGTGCAACGACGCCGACAGCACGGGGAACCGCTTCGCGCGCACCGCCACGGTGGCGCTCGCGGCCGGCGAGGTGGTGACCTGCACTTACGAGAACCTCGCCCTCGGCGGCGCCGGGATGCCGTTCGTCTTCCACCTCTCCGGCGACCAGGAGGTACCGCCGGTGCCGAGCCCGGCGAGCGGCGGCTGCGTGGCGCTGTTCGACGCCGGCGGCCCGTCGCTGACCTTCGTCTGCACCCACGACGTGGCCGGCGCCACCCTGATGCACGTCCACCGCGGCGCGCCCGGCGTGAACGGACCGCCGCTGTTCGACCTCGGCGAGCCGTCGAGCCCGGTGCTCGCCGAGTGGACCGGCATGTCGCCGGGCGACGTCGCCGACCTGCTGGCCGGGAACCTCTACGTCAACATCCACACCAGCGGCCGGCCGGCCGGCGAGATCCGCGGCCAGATCGTGCCGCGCAGCCGCGACACCTTCGACTTCCCGCTCAGCGGCCTCCAGCAGGTGCCGCCGGTGATCACCGACGCCTCGGGCCGCTGCACGGCGGACCTCGACGACGCGGCGACCAGCCTGGCGCTCGAGTGCACCCACACGGTGGCCGGGGCGACGGCGGCCCACATCCACCAGGCGCCGGCGGGACAGAACGGACCGGTGCTCATCGAGCTGGGCGATCCGGGGAGCCCCTTCTCGCTGAACCCTCCGCTCTCGCCGCGGGACGTGGCGGACCTGGTGGCCGGCTTCCTCTACGTCAACGTCCACTCGGCGGAGAACCCGGACGGCGAGATCCGCGGCCAGATCGTGAACGCCCCGCAGTCGGTGCTCGAGATCCCGACCCTCGGCGAGTGGGGGCTGCTGCTGCTGGCGCTGTCGCTGGCTGCCGCCGCGGCGCGCCGCCTGGGGGGCTGACGCCGGCGCGCGGCTAGAGCGCCGCCTTGCCGGTGGCCGACGCCAGGTCGCCGACGGGCGCGGGAGCGTCGGCAGCGGCTTCGGCTCCCCGGGCCGCCAGGGAGCGGGCCCGCCCGCGAGCCTGCTCGGCGCGGCCGGCGTCGCCGCAGACCTCGTGGTAGCGGGCGGCGAGGAGCTGGTCGCCGGCGC